>DTXE01000194.1 GCA_012962595.1 Syntrophaceae bacterium
ACAATTCCACAGCGGCCACCCATTTTAAGTTTCTTCATCACATGCTGCAAGGCCAAAAGCTCAGTGGCCTGGCTTTGGATGGGGAAGTTCTGCTGGATATGACTTCCTTCCTTTCCTCCAAAGGGGGGATTTGTCAGAATCACATTAAATCTTTGGGTATCGGGAATATTACGGATATTTTCCTCAAGGGTGTTTTTATGCAGGATATTGGGCGTTAGAAGTTCATGGAGGATGCAGTTCATCATGGCAATAAGATAGGGTAGAGATTTTTTCTCCTGTCCATAAAAGGTTTCATGTTGAAGTTTCTCAAATTCGTCTACAGTGAGTTCCTTTGATACTTTCATCCTTTTGAATGATTCTACAAGAAAACCCGATGACCCACAGAAGGGATCAAGAACCCTTTCCCCTACTTTTGGGTTTACAACCTTAACCATAAATCTAACAATGGGACGTGGTGTATAGAATTCTCCAGCGATTCCCCCTTCTCTACCCATCCGGAGAAGAAGGTCTTCATAAACCATGGATACGATGTGGGAGTCCTCTGGGTTATTAAAGTCTATTTGGTTGATAATATCTATGACATCCTTGAAGTTATAACGGGGATTTCATTCTGTTGTAAGGTATCTCTCTAAAAATGGTGGCAATGATGGTCTTTTCAGGTGTGCCGCTTAGCTCCCTCAAGTAAGGAAATAGATGGTTATTGACAAAATCCATGATCTCACCGGTATCCTTCTTTGTCCACTCAGACCAGCGAAACCCATTCCGAAAGATTCGATCATAAGATTTTTCATAAATAGTGGCCTCTGCTTCGTAACGGCTTTCAATAGCCTCAAATGCCTTTAGGAAGAGCATCCAAGAGAGCTGCTCCATATATTCTAGAATACCCGTGGTGCCATCATCCCTCCGCATAATATCACAGGCACGCCAGATGTCATTGAATAGCGATTCTCGGCTCATCTATGTCACCTCTGCATAAATCTCCTTTTGCAGTCCTTGCATCGCTCCTCTTAGGCGATTAGGATCTCCGCCAAACCTCTGCAGGATTCCTTGAATATATCCCATTCGGTCAAATGGAGGTACACGAAAGACCTCAGGCCTGATCTCCTCAACCCCACCCACACGGTATTTGTCTAAAAGGGCAATAATAACTTCATGGGCCTCTCTACCAAAGGCGGAAAGAAACTGTTGGCATCGATTGAGTAAGGCTTGAGCCCTTTCATCCCTTGAAAAGATGGGAGCATTGAAGGCAATGTGGGCAAGGAGATCAAAGGTATCGGCGTCAGGGTATTTCAAAATCGCAGCTAGGAGTTGTGGAAATATGGATTCTCTCTTAAGGACATCTAAGAAAGCCCTTCGCTTTTCAGGTTCGATCCAGATCTCACGAAGCTCATTTAAAGATGCTGCCTGCCTGATGACGCCTTCTCTGGAATATCCTATATATTCGGCCTCTGTTAGGGTTTTTCCGTCGGTAGTAAAGACTATACGGGTTTCTTCCGCAATATGGACTTCAATATTTTCCACACGAACTGGCTCTTTTACCGGTCTTTCGGGTTTAAGTTCCATAATAAGTGGTTCCATTTCGGGCACAGGTGTAATGGTAAGTTGACGAGACCTAAACCCCGTTCCGCGAAAGTATAATGTAATAGGAGAATGGGGCAATTCCGTAAAAGTAAATTGACCATCGTGTTCCGTTCGCACCTGTCGCTGTATATTGGGACCAATTTGGGCCACTATAGTAATTCCTGCAAGAAGCTCCTGAGTATCCTTATGGATTACCAACCCTTACAACATCAGATCAAATGGCCCCTCTATAATTTTTCCCATTTTGGCTCCTGGAGGGTAATCCCAATCATCCAGAAGGCGAGAGGCATTGACATAGTCAATGATGCGGAAGAAAAACTTATTGGTAATAGGGTCAATGCGACTTCCTCTCCCAATAATCTGCTTAAAATAGACCTTTGAGGCAATGGGCTTAACGAGAATGATATTAGTGGCAGAGGGAACATCCACTCCGGTAGTTAGTAAGTCAACCGTGGTTGCCACAACAGGAGTTGGCTTTTCCGAATCCCTGAATTGTTCATAACGGACTTTTGCATCGGGCTCCTCAGATACGATGCGTACAGCATAGTTCGAATGACCCAGAGAAGAAAAGTAATTTTGGAGTTCCTTTGCCACTTGGGCGGCATGCTCCATATTTACGCAGAAGATCATAGTTTTCTGCATTGGACCGAAGGTGTGTAAGAGATTGGCAATATGCTCACAGATTTTTCTGGTACGATCTGGTAGGACGATTTCCCTTTCAAAATCTTCCAAGGTATAGACGTCTTTTACATCTGCTTCCTCCGGGATATAAACCTGGGCCCCCTGATATAAAGCATCTTGGAGATGGAGCCCTTCTTGGTCAATATTGGTGAAGACCCGATAGAGCTGGAAGGGAGCCAGGAATCCATCTTCTATACCTCGACCCATACTGTAGGAATAAACGGGTTCGCCGAAATAGGCGTAGGTGTCAATGTTGTCGTCACGTTTGGGTGTGGCTGTCATACCTAGGTGAACCGCCTGGGAGAGGTATTTAAGTATTTCATGCCAGGTACCAAACCCGGAGCGGTGGCATTCATCAATAATTACTAAGTCGAAAAAATCCGGAGGATACTCCCGGTAGAGCCTTTTTCCATTATGCTCACTGTAAAGGGCCTGGTAGATACTGAAGAAGATGTCTCGATTTTTTTGGAGTCTTCCCCTCTTCTATGAAGGTCCTGGCATCACCAAATGGGGCAAATTCGTTGTTGTGAGCCTGATCTCGAAGGAAGTTGCGGTCAGCTATATAGAGAACTCGTTTGAAGTGACCTGATTTCATGTGAAAATAGCTCCTCCAATTTGAAGGCAGGAGGGTTTCTTTTTTGCTTTTTCATACTATTTAAAGTTAACATTATACTAAACTTTTCAGTAACTCATCCTTACATTCTTGCAAATAACTATCAGAAATTTTATCTACAGCATCATTCTCGGCATGATAAAATGGCATTAAACCCTCAAAACTACCTGTAAAAAACTTAATTTTGTCTACAAAATTTTCCATATCTTCTATAGGAAAACCAAGTTTTATGATAGCTGGATCTGTAGTTATTTCTAAAGGAGAATATCCGAAAGAATCTAGGATAAAAATATCTTTTACTTCTTCTAAAATTTTAAAAT
>DTXE01000195.1 GCA_012962595.1 Syntrophaceae bacterium
AGAAATATACGGTGCTTATAATACTTAAGTATATAATCCACTGCCTTCCAGGCATTATCCATATAGGTTTGTGCCAGTAATTTATCTTTTAAGCCCGTGATGTGCTGGAAGGTACTCAATTCCAGAGCCTTCAGATCTATCCCAATATCGGTCATGCCTGCATTAACTAGGTCATCAATATAGTTGGGGGTAAGCAGTGAGCCATTGGTATCCACATGTAAGCGTGCCCGGGGATCTGGATTGAGAGCCTTAAGCTCTTCTATATACTGGATAAGCCAGGATCTGTTTAAAGTACACTCTCCTCCGGAGATAGCCATGCGATTTACCCCAAAATAGTGCCTAGACGAAGTTATTTGATGAGCCGCTTCCTTGGGAGTTAAAGGCCTGCCTTTTCCTCCATAGGTAATAGTCCAATTCTGACATTGAGGACATCTTAGATTGCAACCGCTTGCAAAACAGGCCACCTCAATGTAATCTCCGCCTTTTAGCTGCCAGGGCGTACCTACCCCACCCACCATATGTCCCATGAATCCACTCACAACCCTCCTGGGCACATAATCCTCTGGAAGATTTGTTTTTATGTACATCCCATCTTTTATCCCTGTTACGCAGGCTGGCTTAACTACACCATCTATATCTATGGCACAGCTAAAGCAGGCTCCCACCTCACATGGTGTAAAGATCCCTTTGTTCTTAGGGAGACAGGTTATAGAATAGCCTAAGAGACCCAATGCCTCCTTAACAGGTATTCTTTCCGGAACTTGAGCCATCTTTCCATTTACCTTAATGGTCACTTTACTTGTCCTTTTATCCTCCACCATCTCTATAGCCTTATTTGGGCAGGCCAGATAGCAGGCTCCGCATCCGATGCACGCTTCATCTCTTCCTGAACAGGCCACTATCTCGCCACAGGTACCGCAATCTTTACATTTCTCTAAATTGAAATGGGCTGTATAGGGCATTATAGATTTCTTTAAGGAATGCTAGACTAGGTCCAGAGGTAAGACAGCTCCGGAGGCAGTGCAGTCCGATTTCCCCTCTCATCTTCCCCATAATTATATTCAGATAGGAGTTTGAGATCATCCAGTACTCTCTTGTCGCCTCTAAAAAGTACGGTTTTATAACCTTTTCTAGCAATCAATCCAGCAGCCATGGTGATGCTCAATACACTGCTGGCATCATATTCCTGGCCATCCACGATTAAGGAAACTTTAGTTCCATAGTAGCTTGCTAACTTTGCAACCAGGCTAGCTGGCCTCAAATGGAAACCTAGCTTCTCTGGAACCTTCAACTCATAAGTATCTACTTCGGTATATTTTCCCAGGAGGTCAGTGACTAACTGTTTACCCTTTTCTAAATAATTGTTCACATAAAACAGGGCAAAATTTACTATGATGTCTAGTATCTCAGATTCATCAATTATAGCTGATATCTTATGCTTAGTTCCATCACGCCTGGTTTTATGGGTGTGTCTTTGATAGAAATGGGAGAGCCAGTTAATGAGACTTAAAAGGTGAAGAAAGATAGAAATATAACCTCTCAACCTTTTGAGCCGTTCATCCTCCGATTCCAAGGGGGTATGTTTGATATAATGGTCATAGGTAGACTGGAGGTTATGGACAAGGGCCATAAGTTCTCTGGATCTTTCTTCATCGATTTTACTGGGCACCACATCCCTAAGATTTTTTAGATGGCACCTTCCACAATTCCATCCGAAGTATTCAAACTTTTTGACTACCCGTAAGTATTGAGTTGCTAGCTTGGCCACAATTTTCTGCCCGCATGCCACCTCTTCTTTATCAATGGTATAAGGGAGGCGTTTTTTAGGATAGATTTCTCTGAAAGAATCATCCTTCAATGTCCCCTTGGGAAACTTAATGCCAAGCCTTAGTGACTCATTTTTAATCTCCTCGAAAAGGGAAAGTATAGACCTATCAAAAAATGCCAATACATTTTGGGCCTGTGTGAGGAACTCACCGGCCTCATTCTCCAGATTATAGGTAGGATATCTGTTCAAGATGTGTTTTAGAATGAATGCAACCTTCCCGAAATTCCTTATAGAAGCTACCAGTTCTCCAAAATAATACCAAGTCTTATTGTCCCTAGCGCAATGGTCATCCAGAAAACTCTCTAGCTCCTCAGATTCCTCAGTCAAATATGCATAAAACCTTCTGGTATATTCCTTACGTTCTCCATGGAGGAAATTATAAATCTTGAGAAAGTGCTGAGAATGTTCCTGGGCTAGTTTAAGAAAATCCTCTTCACTAATTATGTGAGTGAGAGACTTCATAAAATTTTAAAAATCAATTTTATCACAATTCCTGCTTTGAAGAAACATTTTTGGTAAGGTTTTAAAAATTATGGGGGTTTTGAAAAGGTATAGTGTCTGTTGGGTGTTGAATTTGGTAGTATTTGATTTCAGGCGTTTGACGACTAATGGTGAATTTGCTAAGAAACATTCATGACCTTCGGTCACAAAGAAGAATAAAAATGGAATATAGGCAGGGATCAAAATTCA
>DTXE01000196.1 GCA_012962595.1 Syntrophaceae bacterium
TCCCTATGGAGACCATTGAAGCCCTCAAGCAACCGGTAAAGGCTGTGTAGGAGAGAAGGAGAAATTTATCTACATATTGTCTCCCTCTACTGCCTCCAGCAGCTTGTTAAAAAAGTCGGGTATAGCAGAGATGACACGGCTCCAGTTAGGTATGAGAGGTATTCCTAAAGGATCCTTCAAGATCTGCTCACCCGCTATTCTAACACCATGGGCAAATGCCTCAATGGCTACTGCCTCTCCATGCCTATCAAAATAGAGGGAGTTAATCAGGGAGTCATTATGATACCTCCTCAGTGAGTACTGTGCCTCCCTTACATAAACCGCCCTCAATGTATTAAAGAAACCGTCTGAGAAGATGACGCCATCGCTGGCCAGTGTTCTGAATAGGTTTTTGGCAATATCAATAGCCATCTTCATGAGTCCTTTAGAGGCATCGCCAGGAGAGAGTTCTTGATGTTTATGCTCATAATTATCGGCTAAATCCACCTGACAGATGGCTCTTAAGGTACAGGTTCGGTAGACCTCCGCTAGTACCCCAATCTCTAGGCCCCAATCAGCGGGTATCCTGTTTCTCCAGGCCATATCAGCTATCATGGCAAACTCACCGGCCAGTGGATATCGAAAGCTGTCCAGATAGACCAGAAAGGGGGTTATACCTACCATCTTCATCAAAGCACGGATGAGAGGGGTTACAAATAGGCGAGTCACACGACCATGGAGGCGGTCAGTTACCCGACTGTAATAACCCTTGCAAAACTCAAAATCAAGACTGGTACTTGCCACAGGATAGCACAACCGGGTGAGCATCTCTTTAGTATATGTGGAGATGTCGCAGTCATGTAAAGCTATGACATGACATTTATCACAAGCCAGTATATATCCATAAGCCATCCAGGCTGCCAATCCCTTCCCACTTTCCCATCCATAAAATTCGTCCTTGAGAAGTTTGTAAAGCGCTTGCATCCTTGGTCCATCGTTCCAGATGATAACCGTCTCTTGGGGTAACCGGGAGAAAAAATTTCTGGCAAAAAGGAATTGCTCCTTATCAGCCTGTCCTAGAGTAACCACAATTTGAGTGAGATAGGGGACAGTACACAATTCATCGGTGATTTTTGGTAAGGCATCTCCTGTAAGTTCTGTAAAAAGTGTAGGTAATATCAAGGCAATGGGTCGGTGTTTCATATATTCCATCAGTTCATTTTCTAGAATTTTTTCATTGTTTGGGTTTAATCGGTGCAATGTGGTAATCACACCATTTTGAAAGAAATCACCCATAGCTTCCTCCTCCTATAATCTTAAAGATAGCCTCAGCCCAGCCCTGTGGTCCTATACCCTGTGTATAATAAATATTTTCTAAGCCAAAGCAGGGTTCATGAACCCCTGTTTTCTTCTTAACTAGGACGGGAATATCTACATTTTGAAGCATGGGAAAGTCATTTAAGTTATCTCCAATTCCAATAGAAATAAGGGTCTTATGAGAATGGTTCTGTTGATAGATAAGCTTAAGAATCTGAACTGCTTTACCTTTGTCATTATCTCCCATGAGGTGGTAAAACCTCCCTCCTTTAATTACTTTAAGTCCCTTCCTTCTCACTATTTCCTCTAAAAGAGGAAATTTATCTGCCTTGTCGAGGAAGACAAATGGTTCTGAATACTCTCGCAAAGATGCCAACCTTGCTTCTTTCTCAGACAATTGAGTCCATTTAATAATCTCTTCCACATCCATTTCACAAAATCCCTTTATCTCTATCTTTGATTCTTCTTTGATTTCTTGAAAATACCTTTTAATGCTATCATAAGATTTCCCTATCCCAATGAATCGATATCCATTGACTATTTTATAACCAAATCCCCTAAGACTCGGTCCTTCCCTGGGTATAAATATAGCTCCCCCATTTTCAGATATGAAAGGATAGGCCATTAGATCCATTCTTTGTCTATAAATCTCAATCTCAGAGCGTGTCTTGCTAGAACACAAAATGACAGGTACCTTTTTCTCCTTAAGGAGGTTTAGGGCCACTATAGCCTCTTTGAAATCATAGGTGTCATGATCAATGAGACTACCATCTAAGTCGCTGAAGACCAAGTAATACTTCATGTGAAAATAACTCCTCTATTCGAAGGCAGGAGGATTTCCTTTTTTTGCTATGCTCTACACTTTAAATTCCAAATTCCAAGCATCAAATTCCA
>DTXE01000197.1 GCA_012962595.1 Syntrophaceae bacterium
AGCCTTGCAGATTCTGCAGGAGCTCAAGGAATTAGAAAACCAAGGCTTTCAGTTCGAAGGGGCGGAAGGCTCCTTCGAACTGCTTATGAATAGAGCCCTTGGAACTCAAAAGAAATATTTTGAACTCTTGGGATTTAGGGTAATTGATCAGAAAACAAAAGAGAACGAACTCCCAACCTCTGAGGCCACTATCATGGTAAAAGTTGGGGGAAAGATAGAGCATACTGCTGCGGTGGGTAATGGCCCTGTTAATGCCCTTGATAATGCTATTCGAAAGGCCTTAGAGAAGTTTTATCCAGAGCTCAAGGAGGTCAAATTATATGATTATAAGGTACGGGTACTCCCGGGAGACCTGGGCACTGGATCAAAGGTCAGAGTATTGATAGAATCGGGTGATAAAGAAAGTAAGTGGGGAACAGTAGGTGTTTCCCACAATATTATCGAAGCCAGCTGGCAGGCATTGGTGGATAGCATCAACTACAAATTTCTAAAAGACAAAAAGAAGGGCAAAAAGAGTTGAGGGGATTTTCCAGAAGGCAACAGATGGTCATTCTTGCTCTGGGAACACTACTTTTGGGCTTAGTGGTCATCCCCCATTATATACCCATTACCTGTTCAAAACCTCAAACCGCAGTACCCCATAAAAATGAGATTTACATAGAAATTCTGGGTGATATTATAAGACCAGGCATATACACCTTCTCACATGAACCTACTGTGTGCGAAGTCATCAATCAGGCAGGAGGCCTAAAAAAGAAGGGTATATTTAAGAAACATCCAGATGCGGTAACAGTAAAAAGTGGTTCTCGATTGATCATCAAGGTCTCAAATGATAGATGGGCAAATGTTAGCTATGACCGTATGGAGGGAAAGGCGCTTCTGCTTTTTGGTTTACCTATAGATGTTAACAAGGCAACCTTATCTGACTTGACGTTTATACCCGGAATTGGTGAAACTTTGGCCCAAAATATCATGCAATTTCGAGAGTCATATGGAGGTTTCCGCACCTTGGAAGATCTAAAAAAGGTAAAAGGTATTGGGGAGAAAAGATTTAATAAATTGAGAAGGTATCTTACCATATCACCCTAACATAGCGGCAGCTTCACCCCTTACCAAGGTGCGCATCTTTTTATGTATATTCAAAATGTTATCAAGCTCGTCAGACCTTTTTCCCGCTAGCCAATGATAGAATGGTCCCCTGTCACTTTGTGGCTCCAACATCCTATCCAAGGCCAAACGGATTTTTTCTCGTCCACCATCCAACCATTCTTTAAGGATAAAAAGAAGGTCCTTTATGTTTGAGGTAGCAAGGCCAACCGTTCCATGAGGAAGCGCATATTGGTTGCCATTAAATACAATGGCCAATCCTCCAGCTGCCTCTACTGCCCTCAACATCTGAAAATCCGTGATACTGTCACCAACCACTACAACCTCATTGAGATATGCATCATTTTTTCTTAAAACCGCCTCTACTGCCCTTACCTTTCTTCTACCCCCCATGACCCGGATCTGTTTCAATACCTGCCCAAGGGCAGTTTGAGGCAAATCGTGCCAGAAAAACCTATCAAGGTATGGCCTGATCAGCTTATCCTTGACGCCCTTGTTTAGGTTATGGGAATAAAGATTTTCTAGGATATATTGGCCCCTTGTCCGGATAAAAGAAAAGTCTTCTTCATTCCCCAATTCATGAAACTGACTAAGTTTAAGGGGGGTACAGAAGATATTTTCTTCTGAAACGCCAACCTCCCTCCCTATGTTTAGGGCATGCTGTTCATAGGAGGTAGAGGCAATGTATACCTGCCACCCATCCTGCCTCAAGATGGTAACTAACTCCTTAGCTCCCTGAACCATGGGTGCTTGATGGGAAACTTCCCTCAGATCTTCCTCTGTAATACCATATGAGAGCAAAAAGGGAATGATTAGGGAGAGGGTATCTCCGGGTTCATACCCTTCCTTCCCCTCCAGTGTTAGTAGATCATCGTAGCGGCTGATAACCGCAAAGATTTTTTCTCCGCCCTCGATTAACCCCATGGAACTTGAAGCATGATCCATAGGTGAAAGTGGGCCTTCAAGGTCAAATATAATAAGCCTTTTCATGTGAAAATAACTCCTCTTATTTAAATTCCAAATCCCAACCATCAAATACCAAACATGTTTTTG
>DTXE01000198.1 GCA_012962595.1 Syntrophaceae bacterium
AACTGTTCCTCGGTTATAAGCCCTTCTTCAATTAACAGTTCACCCAGTCTTTTCTTTGGCATTTCGATTATTCAACTCCCCTATTATTATACGCCACATATTGTTAGAAAGATAGACAATCAGCCAATTAAAGAAGAGAGGTTTACAAAGAAAAACCATACAGATATAGATCGTTTGTCTCAGTCACTGTTTGATGCTCAAGTCGATGTAAATCCTCATCAAATTGAAGCAGCACTTTTTGCTTTATGCCCTTGAAAAAGTGTGGCGGGGTATCCAAGGACACCTCTATGAAATGATTCCTGAGTGTTGATCTTCGCTCCAGTTCTGGTATTATCTTCATGGCGTTCTCCTTTCTGCTTTAGTGGCTAATCTTGCCACTGTGTTTTGAGAAACTCAGGAAAGTCCAGAAAGGTTGCATATCCATCATCCTATCAGATGTTCTAAAAGTCCTATCTTTTCTGCTACCTGCTTGGCTTCATCAAATGTCAGCTCTTTGCCGAAGAAATTTGTGTCTGTTGAGTATATCAATTGAGCCAGTTGGCCATCATCTAATTGGCACCTGACTGCCTTATTCTTGAATCCCTTCATTTTGTTTATAACATCGGGGTCTAAATCTGCAGTAGTCAGAATAATTACCTTATCTACCATTTTCCTCTCTAAAAGCTCGAAAGGTGCCTCCAGATCCTCAAGTTTCACATAGCATCTCTTTTTTCTTATCTTATATGCCTTGACCTCTATGGCTATTATTTTCTCTGGCTCATTTATTCTCTGTCTTGTAAGGTAAACGTCAACTTCTCTGGACTTCTTCCTCCCACCTTCTATTTTCAGTCTACGCCTCCTATCAGCAACACTTGTAATGAAAGTTGAATCTAAAGGATGATTTTTTAAAGCCATACAGAGAATTCTGGTGGCATTTTCTAGTATCTTGGATCTTTCAGCAGCCCCTTGTTTGCTTTCGAAAAAATTTAATACCCGTTCGCAATCTAATTTTGAAGGTTCTAATGGGGTCAAAACAGCATCTAAAGGGGCCAAGGCAGGCAGATCCTTAGCTTGATACCTGGTCAAAACCTCTCTTAAAACATCTTCTGTTACACTCTCTAGCCTTCGATCTGTAACCTCTTCTATTATCCAGAAACAGCATTCCAGTATATCTCCGATCCTTCCCTGGCTGGCTTGCCAGATATCTATAACCCTTTGGTTATCGAAGGGTGCCAATACCTTACTGGGTGTTCTAGCCTCATTTAGATAGTCCAATATCATCTCCCTGGTATCTTCTTTAGAGACTGTGCCCAATCCAATTTTTAAGCCCATCCTGCGCATATAAAATGGAGATAATAGAGAAGGCTTTGGCGTATAGGACAAAATAACCATCAAATTTGGAGGAGGGGCCTTTTCTCCGGTCTCCTCCAGAAAAACGGTTATTTCGCCCAGAAGCATTTTCATGTCTTCCTCTGGAATCTGGTCGAGTTCATCAACTAATAAAGCAAAAATTCGATAACCTACATATCCGGCCAGATTTAAGACTGTTTTTAGAAACTTTCTGGCCTCCTTGTTGTTGCGGTTAAACTGGTCTGAGATGCCTTTCAACGTCTCATCATAATGATCTTCAAAGAATAATTCTGTAAGTTTTTCCAGGAAGAACATATCAATGTAATTTGATCTATCTGGATTTCTGGTTTCAAAATTGATTTTTAACCTCTCAATGACCATGTGTCGTAATTTATAAAAATCAATTTCCTCTTCCATATTGACTATGCTTCGGAAATCATTCTCTAACCCAGAGACTAAAGCGATTCGGAAATTTTCAAGGGGTTTAGGATATATGTAGCCAAGTATTCTGCTTCCTAGGTTAATCTTGGTTATTTTTTTCCATTCCTTAGCCTTAAGCATCTGGATGGCGACAGTGGCATATAATTTCTGCACCAAATGGGAAAGAAAATCCTCCCTCTGGGAGAGATTGAGGTATTCAATTATCAATGAGCAAAGATAACAAAGGTCACATTTCTCCCTTGGATCATAGGGACGGTGGATATAAACAGCGATATTCTCATCGGGATTTGTCTCAGGGTCTCTACTCAACCTATACTCAATATGTTTCATTATATGGCTTTTACCCTCGCCATAATCTCCTATTATTCCCACACAAACTGGCATTCCTTTTTTTACACGTGTTATTTGCTCAAAGATTGTTTTGAGTTTATCTTTTCGATCCTTACCACTTACGAATTTTACCCTGATAGGAGTTGGCATAAGGGGGAAGGGATTGAAACTAAGACCAATATCCCCGTATTTATTTGACAATGACTGCATGGCATTCGCCTCTTCCATAAGGCACCCCTGTGCCGGCTTCTCCACTACTTGTGCTTAATTGAATGGTATATGGATCTCTGGTGGCTATAGAAACTAGCATGGTATCAAATGAGGATCTTGCGAAATTTAATCTCTTACAGACAAGATCCCTGAGGATTTTAATGGATACATAGGGGGCTATAGGGCTTGACCGAAGGAGTCTGGAATACTCCTCTCTGGTGGCCTTCAAAAAGGTGTTCTCATCAATTACAGTTTCTCCGGCACCCGTTTTTTGAACGAAGTTATTAACCGGTATTTTGAGATCTGATAGTTCATTGGAGAATTGTTGCAATTTGGTGTAAAATTCGTTTGAGAATTTTTCAAATTCTGTACTCATTTTTTCAAGCTGTGCGGCAATACTTACTCCAATCTGTCTCTCTGGTGCAAATAAATTTCTAAGGAAACTCTGACCTCTTAAGGTTATCTGAGGTGTTTTTAGCTTCCTTCCGGTTTTTGTGGATATAGGGTAATCAATATACCCAAGGTTTGCCAACAGGTTGAAATTAACACCTCGTTTTTCCTTTTCTGCTAACTTCTTACCTTTACTAATATTAATTAGTGCAAATATATCTGCCTCTGATAACTCTACCATAGATATCTCCTGGTATAAAAATCATATAGAGAGTACTTATATCCAATCAAACAGTCAGGTGTCAACAGATTTTGGCCTTTGGAAGGGCTGAGGAGATATGACCTATGGGGCA
>DTXE01000199.1 GCA_012962595.1 Syntrophaceae bacterium
AGAGCAGAACTGATAAACGGCCAATGATGTCTGATCTTCGTGAATCCGGTGCCATTGAACAGGATGCTGATGTTATATGCTTTATATATCGGGATGAAGTGTACAACAAAGCAGAAGATAACCCTAATATCGGCATCACTGAAATCATCATTGGTAAACAGAGGAATGGCCCTACAGGAATCAGGAAACTTGTTTTCCTTAAAGAATATACCTCTTTTGAGAATCCGGTGCTTGAGAAGGATGTAGGAAAGGAGTCAGTTTCTTAAAGACATAAGGGGCTAAAGTGGAATATCCAGATGCCTTTTAACTTCCATTATTCTTAATGGGAGAGTTGCTATTAGAAAGATACACGGAAACCTAAGCGGCCTTAAGGCAAGTCAGATTAAAAGAATCCAAAACATCTATAGAAGAAGAATACCTCCTAAGTTGGTTATAACACCTGATCTTGCCAGATATATGTGCCGAGTTTCTCGGGACATCCGTAGACAGGTAGGTATCCTGGTCGACCGAAAGGGAGAGATAGAATATGTTATGGTGGGCGATCACAAACATATGGTTATTCCCGATCTTGAGCCAGATCAAGATGGCCTAAGCAGGCTTAAAGGGTTGAGATGCATCCATACTCACATTCACGGCGAGCCCCTTACTCAGGATGACCTTATGGATCTCTCTCTATTGCGGTTAGACATGATGGTGGCCTTAGAGGTAACATCCCATGGATTACCAAAAAATATCTATTCAGCACACCTTTTACCTAGAGGGAGAAATGGGAATAACTGGATCATCTTGGAGCCAAAGAGTGTGGCAGAATTCAAGGTAGACTTCTTAAGCCTCATAGAGGCCTTGGAGGAAGAATTATCCAGAGAACAAAGAATTCGTGAGATTAGAAGCGAAGGAGATCGAGCAATCTTGGTAAGTGTAACAACCGGGTCAATAGCCCAGGCTAAAAGATCTCTGGATGAGCTAGAAGAATTGGCAAGATCGGCTGGTATTACCGTCCTTGAAAGGATTATTCAACGTCGGAAACAGATAA
>DTXE01000200.1 GCA_012962595.1 Syntrophaceae bacterium
AACTATCCAGGTGTATTTTGTACCTTTGACCCAATTACTCCTTTAAGCCTTAAAGGTTTGATCCCAATTTGTGACACCTGACCCCCTACCCTCTGCCCGCCTAGGGTTTCAAAATGTGCGCCTAGTAGCAGGTGAATTAGTAGCGTTTGTTACAGAGGACCCATGGTAATGGCAGCAATTACAATTGATGGCCAGTCGGTCGCTAGTACAGTCGCTACCCCCTCCCTTGCTGCCATGACACGATCCGCACGATGATGGGCTATAAGGACTGTCAGAATTACAGCCAGTATTCTCATGATGAATTATGTACCAATGGTCTTCCTGGCAGTCAGGATTGATTTCTTTATCATCTCTATGACACCTATCACAGAGGTATGCCAACTCTTTATTATGATCTGTATCCGATAGGCAACCTGATGAGGCAATTGTAGTGATAGTGCCGCCTAGCGCCCCGCCATTTACCTCTTTCCTAATCAAGGTTACATTAGGTGAACCATGTGGCTCATGGCAGTCAGTACAGGCAAGGACATAACCCAGAGAACCAGTCCCGGCTGTATAGGGCGACTCCACGCAGATACTGCCATCAGCATTTCCCTTGCCATGCTTTTCATTGTCCCAGTCAATGGTTCTCAGGTTTCTTCCAAGTGTGGTGCTATAGATTGTGTTTGTGGCATTGTGGCAGTCGGTACAGAAGGTGACGTAGTCGGTCAGATTGGAACCATCCTGTGTGGTAGAACCATCTGGCTCATAGGTGGTGGTAGAATTGTAGCGATAAGGGGCCTGATAGTTAGGTGTATAACCGCTCATCTTCTCACCAAGATCATCTCCCCACATATCCCATAGGTATTTATCAGTATGGTCACTGGGGAGTGAGACAGGCCAACCCCTTGTGGCAGAAGTCTTTGCAGTATTTGGGGAGTTGGCAGGGTCTCCCTGTGCCCTATGAGGATTGTGGCAGGCACAGCAGGGATTGGAATCGGTGGTATATCCCCATTTGCCACTAATGAATGTGCTTATATCATCCAGTCTATGGGATGAGCCGGTAGTAGAAGTAGGTGGGCCATATG
>DTXE01000201.1 GCA_012962595.1 Syntrophaceae bacterium
CCCCCCAAAGCCATCAAAACCAATTCCATCATCAAAGAGAGAGAACAGGTGCATATAGTCCTTGGTTTTTTGGGAACTACCTTATCCCATGAAGACCGATATTCCCTAGAGGTGGTGAATGCTATCCTCTCTGGTATGGGTGGTCGGCTGTTTACAGATCTAAGAGATAAGGAGAGTCTTGCTTATAGTGTTACCTCCTTTCTCCGTCCCGGTTTGGACCCGGGGGCCTTTGGGGTTTATATGGCCACAAGTCCTGAGAAGTTTAGCGAAGCCGTTGAGGGAATCAAAAGAGAACTGAGACGGCTTACTCAAGAGAAGGTTACTCAGGAGGAACTCTCTCGGGCCAAGAGGTATTTAATAGGAACCCATGAGATTGGTTTACAGACCAATAGTGACCAAGCCTTTGACCTGGCCCACAATGAGCGATATGGGCTGGGTTACAATTTTGGTGAGAGATATGTAAAGGGTATTGAGGCGGTTTCTGCAGAAGATGTCTTAAAGATAGCCCAAAAGTATATTCGATTAGATAAATATGTGTTGGTAACTGTAGGGCCAAGGGTAAAATAGGCCATGAATCCCAAGCAAACCTATTTGAAAGAGGAGGTGGAATGGATTCAAAATTCCGGAGAGATTCCGGAAGTAGCGTTCTACACCTCCCTTTATTACCTTACCAAAAAAGAAGATGGACCAAAACTAACCCTGAGTGCATCAGATATCAAATGTCTAGAAGATGCTGTTATACATCGGTATAAGACAATCATATTACGTGATTTAAACTATAGTAACAGGGGCTCTGACAGCTTTCGGGGGATAAAAAGAGCCATAGTCAACTATAACAGGTTAAAAAACTATTTGAGTGGTAAAAATCGCCTGATTCCTGGCTGGAAGAAAGAAATCCGTCAGGCATTCTTGACCTACCTAAATCTAGAATACCGTGATATCTCAGATGGTAGGGCCTACCGGACTATTAATTGCGATCGAGAAGAATTGGAACAATTTGCTAGAGAATTAGGTGTGGACCTTAATACTGAAAATCTGGATTTATGTTTTACCCAGGTTCCCTTGACCTTTGAAGAGGTATACCGGGTTACGCTACTCAGTGAAATGAAAGACTATCCCTTCAAATTAGTATACGACCGTGGAGACCACTTTGAAGTGGTCATATTGAATGAAGGTAGAAAACAGTTTCCCTTTACACTCAAAGTATTCTATGGTCAGGCCCAATCAGAAAAGCAGCAGATACGTTTAAAGGTAGATGCCATCTATCGCTCCATACCAAAATTACCTGCACCATGGAAGGACTAGCACCCCTGTGTTTTCTTCCCATTTTCACAATTGAATTTTACTCTAAACGTAAACTCTGGGAAGGTGCAGAACAGCAGTACATTTTCTGCTCAATCCTCTCCCAAAAATGCCCTTCTAACTTCCTCATTCCCAAGCAGATTTTCTTGCCATATCCTCAAAGGCGACTTTGCCAATTCGGTATTTCTTAAAGGTAAGTCAACCAGTGCTTGTATCTTTCATCCTTTCCTCTAACCACATCAAAAAAGGCCCGCTGAATCTTCTGAGTAATAGGTCCGGGCCTACCTTCTCCTATGGTGCGATTATCTACCTCCCGAATGGGTGTTATCTCTGCGGCCGTACCTGTAAAGAAGGCCTCGTCAGAGATATATAGCTCATCCCTAGAAAACCTTTCTTCTACAACCATTATTCCCATATCCTTGGCTAATGTTATAACCGCATCTCTGGTTATCCCTGGTAGGATAGATGTTGGAGGTGGTGTTTTTAGACCTCCATCCTTTACAATAAAGATATTCTCTCCGGTAGCCTCACATACATAGCCCTCTGGATCTAATAGAACGGCTTCATCATAACCCTCTCTGGTTACCTCTTTCTTGGCCAGGATAGAGTTGACATAATTGCCACATATCTTTGCTTTAGTCATCATTACATTAATGTGGTGTCTAGTAAAGGATGATACCTTGACACGGATGCCATTGGTCAAACCCTCAGCCCCTAAATATGCCCCCCATGGCCAGGTTATAATGGCTACCCGAACAGGATTATCATGGGGATGGACGCCCATAACCCCATCACCTATGAAAACCAAAGGTCTGATGTAACCCTCTTTCTGCTTATTTACTTTTAAGGTATCCAGGATAGCTGATGTAATTTGCTCTTTGGAGAATGGGATGTTAATTTCTGCTATATGGGCTGAATCGAAAAGGCGATCTACATGTTCTTTGAGTCTGAAGACTGCAGATGATCCGTCATCACATAGGTAGCAGCGGACCCCCTCAAAAACCCCCAGACCATAATGAAGGGTATGGGTAAGTATGTGGATATTGGCATCATCCCAATTTACAAAGTCACCATCCAACCATATCCTTTCTGACTTCTGAATCATATGATACTCTCCAGTCTATATTTTTGCCTCTTTTCAAACAGTTTTTCTACTCGTGACTAAAGCCCGCAACGATTTGGAAAAGGGCCTTGTGGCTACACCCATTTCAGTAATAATAGCGGTAATATACCTGTTAGGTGTAACATCGAAGGCAGGATTTAGTGCAGTGACACCTTTTGGTGCTACCCTTTTGCCACATATGTGGGTAACTTCTTGGGGGTCCCGTTCTTCTATGGGTATATGGGAACCGCTCTTTAAGGAGAGATCTAATGTGGAGATAGGTGCTGCCACATAAAATGGTATTTTATGGACCTTGGCCAGGGTGGCCACGGAATAGGTTCCAATCTTATTGGCCATATCGCCATTGGCAGCAATGCGGTCGGCTCCCACCATGACTAGGTTTATATCACCTCTCTTCATAAAATACCCCACCATATTGTCTGTAACCAAGGTTACAGGAATTCCATCCTTTTTTAGTTCCCATGCGGTTAACCTTGCCCCCTGAAGAAATGGTCTGGTTTCGGCTGCCAGAACCCGTAGTCTCTTTCCGGACTCATGGGCGGCCCGAATTACCCCCAGAGCTGTGCCGCATCCTCCAGTAGCTAACGCCCCAGCGTTACAATAGGTTAGAATGGTATTTCCATCTTTTATAAAAACCATTCCATTTACACCCATCCTCTTATTGACTTCTATGTCCTGGTATAACATCTTTTGGGCTTCAGATATAAGTATCCGCTTCAGTCTATCCACAGAGTAATTCCTGTTAGTGGAAACCAATGCCTTCATGTGATCTATGGCCCAAAAGAGATTAACGGCCGTGGGGCGTGTTTGTGCCATCTCAGAACAGATCCTGTCCAATTTCCTCAAGAACACCTCGGTGTCCGAGGTCTTAATACCTTGAGCCCCTAAGGCTATCCCCATGGCTGCTGCTATTCCAATGGCGGGAGCCCCTCTAATGACCATGTTCTTTATGGCAGAGGCCACACATTTATGGCTGGTGCAGGTAATATAAGTTTCACGGTTAGGGAGCCTCCGTTGGTCGATCATAACTACCTTGCCGTTTCTCCATTTTATAGTCTCAAGCACTTATGCACCTTCTCTTCAAGTAGATAATCGTTTCTTCAAAATCTCGTTCACCAGTTTAGGGTTGGCCTTTCCCTTTGATTTCTTCATTACCTCTCCAATAAAAAAGCCAAAAAGTTTTTCCTTACCCTGTTTATAGGCCTCTACCTGTTCAGGGTTTTCATTTATCACATCTTCAATATACCTTTGGATGATGCCCTTATCTGTGACCTGTATCAATCCCTTTTCCTTCACTATAGCTCCAGCATCCTTTCCGGTTCTATACATCTCCTCAAACACCGTTTTGGCAATCTTTCCACTGATGATTCCCTCATCAATCATCTTTAGCATGTTGGTCAAATGAGTAGGTGTTACGGGACATTCCTCTATATCTCTCTCATCTTTTTTCAGCTCCCGCATGAGTTCTGCCATAATCCAGTTGCTCACCGTCTTAGGATGAGGAAACTCCTTAACACAGGCCTCAAAATAGTTTGCCAGGGACTTTGAAGATGTAAGCACCCCGGCGTCATATTCCGGGATACCGTATTGGGTAATAAACCTCTCCCGCTTAGCATCAGGAAGTTCAGGAAGGGTCTTTCTCACACTCTCAATCCACTGGGGGTCAATTATTATAGGTACTAGGTCAGGATCTGGAAAATATCGATAGTCATGAGCCTCCTCTTTACCCCGCATGGACACAGTAATTCCTTGATGTGCATCCCATAGCCGTGTCTCTTGGATAACCTCACCACCTTCTTCCAAGATATCTGTTTGTCTTTTTATCTCATACTCCAGAGCCCTTTGAACATGCTTGAATGAGTTCATATTCTTAAGTTCGGTCTTGGTTCCAAAGATAGAGGAATCCCTGCGTCGAATGGATATATTGGCATCACATCGAAAACTTCCCTTCTCCATATCACCATCACATATTTCAAGGTATCTGAGGATATCACGAAGTTTTTTGAGATAAGCACTTGCCTCTTCAGGAGTCCGCATGTCTGGCTCACTTACAATTTCTATCAGAGGAATACCTGTGCGGTTGAAATCTACATAACTAATAGGTCTATGATGGTCATGGATTAATTTCCCGGCATCCTCTTCCATATGAATGCGGACAATTCCTATCTTCTTGGTTTGACCATTGACTTGGATAGTAATATACCCATCCTTTGCTATAGGCAGTTCATACTGGGAGATTTGATAGCCTTTAGGTAGGTCCGGGTAGAAATAGTTTTTACGGGCAAATATACAAAAGGGAGTAATATCACAGTGGGTAGCTAGGGCCATCTTTATGGTATATTCCACCACTTTGCGATTTAAGACAGGTAAGACACCAGGCATTCCCAGGCATATGGGACAGGTTTGAGTATCTGGGGGTGCTCCAAATTCTGTGGAGCAGCTGCAAAATATCTTACTCCTAGTTAAAAGCTGGGCATGAACTTCTAAACCTATAATGGCTTCATATTCCAAAGTGAGCTATTCCCCTTTATAATAGCCACATTTTCGATGGCAGCGAAAATAGCATTTGGGACATTAAAAGTCAAGGCATGGAGGGGACTTTGAATAATTGAACAGTCTGCCAAAAACTCCATAAGGACGCTAAAAGTACCATAAGATATAAAGAAAGGGCAGTTCCTCTGAGAATATGGGGCCATTAAAGACACAATTGCTACCAAATAAATGGATGGAAGAAAAAAACCAAATAAAGACTTTGAAAAGAAAGGGGCACCTTGGAGAAAAAATTGAGGAAGGTAAATTTTTTAGAAATAAGGCTTAGGGAAAGAGCTGTAAATAAAGTTATTCCTTTCCCCAAAAGCCCACAACACTCCCTTTACTATCTAAGCATCCCAATTATTCTGACTTTTAAGACTACTACCTTGGCTACTTCTTTTTCTTGCTCTTAGCCTTTGTAGTCTTCTTTTTGGCTGTAGTCTTCTTTTTGGCTTTAGCCATATTAAGTACCTCCTTTATATTCAATTGAATGAGTTGAATACATAATAAAAACTTATTTGTCAAGAAAAATTTACATAATTTTTGTTTTTCATTTCAAAAAATCTTTCCAGTGTTCTATAACCCTCCCCAATTTATACTTGACCATGAGCACGAAACATGCCATAAATACTGGAAAGGCCGGCGTAGCTCAGCGGTAGAGCAGCTGATTCGTAATCAGCAGGCCAAGAGTTCGAATCTCTTCGCCGGCTTCAAAAATTCTAGATGTACCCACAATTGAATACATTTATCATTACTAAGCGGTAGGAGTAGTTGGGAAGGTCTTTGAGTTAATTTTGCTTCGGAGACGACTAAGAAGACTAGGTTAAATGTTTTGAAAACGAAAGGAGGACATCGGCTATCTGGGGATCAAATTGTGTCTTGATATTGGCCTTTATCTGTTCCAATGCCTCTTCTTTGCTAAATGCCTTGCGGTAAGGACGATCCGAAGTCATGGCCTCAAAGGCATCGGCTAAACCAATTATCCTGGCTTTCTTTGGTATATCCTCTCCTTTTAGACCATCCGGATACCCGCTGCCATCATATCTCTCATGGTGATATTTCACTAAGGGAATAAGTTCCTTAAGGAAACCAGAGGAATTTAATATATCGGCTCCTATCACCGGATGTTCTCTTACCTTCTGCCACTCTTCCGGAGTAAGCTTTCCCGGTTTAACTAAAATGGAATCCGGTATACCAATCTTGCCAATGTCATGCAACTTGCAGGCATGTTCCAATATGACCTTTTCTTCCTCATGGAGACCTAATTCCTGGGCGATACTCACAGCATATTTACATACCCGCTCAGAGTGCTTTGTGGTATGAACATTCTTGGCATCGATAGTGGCTGCCAAAGCACTCAGGGAACCGAAGTAGAGGTCCTGCACCTTTTGTAGAAGTCGATTATTCTCTAGAGCTAACCTTTGCTTCTCGATACCATTCTTTATAGTAAGTATCATTTCTTCCATCTTGAAGGGCTTCTTTATGAAATCATAGGCACCTTGCCGCACCGCCTCTATGGCTGTATCAATGGAGGCATAGGCTGTATTTATAATAATCAAGGTATGAGGATTAATATCTTTTAGGGCCTTAACAACCTCCATCCCCCATATACCAGGCATTTTCAAGTCCACAATGGCCAGATTAAAAAATTCTTTACTGGCCATCTCGATGGCCTCTTTCCCTCTAGCAGCCGTTTTGACAAGGTATCCCTCTTGCTCCAAGACATCCTGAAGCAGATAGCATATCTCCTCCTCATCATCAACCACCAGGATACTAGCTTTCTCTTGTAGTTCCTTCAACAGTTACCTCCTTATTTTTTTATTTCCACTGGCAGCTTTATGATGAAGGTTGTCCCTTCTCCTACCTTACTATTTACCTCTATGCTGCCATGGTATTTTTTAATGATGTCTACACATACTGATAGCCCCAGGCCTGCACTTATCTTGTCCTTTTTGGTAGTAAAAAATGGCACAAATATATCCTTAAGGTTTTCCTCAGGAATACCACAACCAGTATCTTCTAGTTTTATCTCCACAACTTCTGCCGGACCTTGCTTGGGATAATAATCCGTACTAACTCTCAGTTCTCCACCATCGGGCATGGCATCTCGGGCATTTAGGATCATGTTTACCAGCACCTTCTTGATCTCCACTGGATTGACAAACATCTGGGGTAATTTATACTCTAACTTCCTGATAACCTTTATATTGTCTAATGACATCTGATGCTCCATCAGCGTTAAAATATCTTCCATTAAACTATTTATATCAGTGGGAAGGATTTTGGCTTCATCCGGTCGGGAAAGCCCTAAGAGATTGACAATAAGCTCATTAGCGCGGCTTACCTTATCTTCAATGGCTCTCAAATGCCTTGTTATTTTCGGATCATTATTACCGATCCTGCTCTTCAGGTAGTGGGTAGATATATTGATAATACCTAGCAGATTCTTCACCTCATGAGTCACCCCTGCTCCCAATTGACCGATAGTGGCTAAGTTTTTATATTGAGTTAATTGCTCTTGAGATGTCCTTAACTTCTTATTCAGCTCATCTAGCATGTTTTTTAATTCTTTTTTCTCAAGGGACTCTCTCCTTTCCTGCAGAGCTTCTTTAATAGCTCGCTCCATAACCTCCATATCGAATGGTTTGGTAATGTAGTCATAGGCCCCCTTTTTCATAGCTTCCACCACTGTCTTTATGGAGGTATAACCTGTCATAATGATAACCATTGTCTCTGGACTGATCTCTTTGAGGGTCGTTAACAGCTTCATGCCATCCATTCCTGGCATTCTTATATCTAGGAGAATGACATCGAAGGAAAGCCTTTTGACCATATCTATGGCTTCTTCACTACTCTCAGCGGTAGTGACACGGTAGCCTTCATTTTCTAACACATCCCACAAGCCTTCCCGCATATCTAATTCATCATCAATCACCAGAATGCGAACCTTATTCTTCATTAACATTCGCCCCTTCTACAGTTAATTTGATATGAGTAGCTGCATGGGCTCCCAGGATGCCATGGGTATCTTTCTAAAATGAATTCAACTGAAAGCATTTAACATATATTTCACAACAAAGTCAAGTCATTTTTGGCAGGGCACCTCTTATCTTGGGCGGTAGGGTCACTTGGAAGAGTCTCTTGGATTGATTCTGCTTGGGAGACGCCGGTCACCTTTAATAAAGTGGGCCAAAGCCATTGGATGGCTAGAAGCTAAAGGTGGGAATTAGTCCTTTTGGTTTTATCGGTAGTAACTATTTTAAATCTTCTCCGTACCCTCAGGGTCATTACATCATTGTGACCATTGTTTTGGTAGATAAATTCCTTTATCTTTTTAAATTCCTTAGAGTTAAATATCTCTGTGCTCCTGCTAAGAATATTTCCCATACTGTGGTCACCAAGCTTGTAGTAAGTGATTAAGGGGTTTTCTCCCTCTGCTGAAACCTCTAACTTTTTCCAATCTAATTGGGAAGCCACATCCTCTACCACCTGTATAAATTGATCTATTTTTCTGTCTGAAATAGAGGGTATTTCTGCCCTCATCTGTCTTCTTATATCCTGGCGCTGTACCTCTAGCTGTGTATTAGTTATCTCAATGTATCCATCAATCAGCTGGTAACTTATGGGGTTATCTATACTTTCCCGCCACTTCCTGACCAAAAATCTTTCCTTACCATTGGTTACCTGGAAGTAACCTTCCTTTACCGGTTCGAGATAGGGCCATTGACTGATAAAGGAGCCATCTACTACCGTTAATTCCTCTATTTGGTGCCCATTATGTCTTAATTCAAAGGTCTTTCTATCATCCCTTGGTCTCTCCACGAAATTTTTGCCCTCCTCATGGTAGTAGTATTCGGGCATAGAATCATACTCTGTGTTATTGACTAACTCATTACACTGAATGCATCTTAGTATTTTACCTTTCATCTTCTAGAACCTCCATAAACACCCCGGTGACCTCTGGGTCAAACTGAAGACCAGAACATCTCTTTAGCTCGGAGATGCTCTGACTTTTGGATAAGGCCTTTCGGTATGGGCGATCAGATATCATGGCATCGTATGCATCACAAATGCCAACGATTCTGGCCCCCAAGGGTATCTCCTTTCCCCTTAAGCCATCTGGATATCCTTTTCCGTCAAAATGTTCATGGTGGTGGCGAATAATAGAAATTGTGCTAGGAGATAGTGCAAGGGGGCTGAGAAGTTCAACGGCCATCTCTGGATGTTTCTTCATCATAGTCCACTCTAACTTAGTCAAGCTACCACGCTTGTAAATATAAGTGTCATTTAATCCTATCTTCCCTATATCATGTAGGTAGGCGGCAAGTTGAATCTGGGCCCTTTCTTCCCCAGATAAGTGCAATCTCTCCGCCAAAAGAAACGATTGTTGACTCACCCGCTGGGAATGACCCCATGTATAAGGGTCTCTTCTTTCTATGGTAGCAACCAGTACCCTCACAAAATCCATCTGGCTGTTGCTGCTTTTCACAAATTTATGTTGAGCAAATTGCATTATTCGGTGGTCTAGGTGGGATTCAGTAGCAGCTATCTTTTTAATAAATGTCTTGAGTGTCTTGGTTTGCCTTCTCTTTTCCACAGACTTTTTTATGGTCGAAATCACATCAATGGGATGGAAAGGCTTGGTAATATAGTTAAATACCCCCCACCTGATAGCTTCCAGGCAGGAGTCCACCGTGGCATAAGCGGTGATAATGATAACCTCAATATCTGGGTCAATCTTCTTGATTCCTTTAAGAACCTCAATCCCAGGTATTCCTGGCATCCTTAGATCCAAAGTAACTATATCCACTGGTTTTTGCTGGATAAATCTTAAGGCCTGCTCACCGTCTTCGGAGGTATACACATCAAAGGAGGGCTTTAAGGTAAACCTTAAGGACTCACGGCTTCCCAGTTCATCATCTACCACTAAAACTGTGGCTCTATCTTCCAATATTTGCCTCTACCTTTGGGGTGCTAAAATCTCTAAGCAATAATCTTGCCAGAATCTTTATTTAGAGCTATGCCAATCCTTATCCCATTTTTCTTGGTGAGGATTGGAACTGAGGAAACAAAAATGTTCATTTTTGAGCGTACCCCTTGTACATTTTTGTACACCTTTTTCTCACATAACCTTCCTGGTTTTCGAAAATGCAAGATGTTAAGGAAGCAGAAGGGGGGTGAAGATGGCTCTTTTGATAAAAGTATTTGCATCTTTTAAAAAATAACGGTAAAACCTATGATACCTTTAAGAGGAATGGCTCCTGTTATGCTGGAGAATTTGGGAAGATAGGCATGTTAACGCGGTGTTGGAGTATAAGTGAAATAAGTGGTTACGTTTAAGGAACCAGTAATAGCTGGATCAGAGGCTGCGGGAGGAGATATGAAAAATTTGGTAGCGGTCTTAGCAGTTACTATCTTAGGGATATTTTTCAGTGGTTCGGTTGTCTTTGCGGGGGGATTTCTAGTATACACCCAAGATGCTGCCGCTACCGGAATGGGATTGGCCTTTACAGCCCAGACCGATAGGCCATCGGCCGTATTTTACAACCCTGCGGCCATCAATCAATTGGAAGGGACCAATATCTCTGCAGGTGGATCAATCATAATTCCAAGAACAACATACAGAAGCCCAACGGGTACTGAGACCGAGATGAAACACCATACATATTTCCTTCCCAACTTCTTTGTCACCCATAAGATAAATGACAAATTCGCTGCAGGATTTGGTGTGTTCTGTCCCTTTGGCCTCTCTACAGATTGGCCCAGTAATTGGGAAGGGCGGTTTGTCTCTACCTTGGCCGAGATTAGAACCTTATTTCTTAACCCTGTTATCTCCTGGCAGGTTCATCCCAGGGTATCTCTGGCAGCAGGGTTTAATTCTTGCGCTATCCGATATAGAACTTAGAAGCGCTGTTGATCTCTCCACATTGGGACTTCCAGAGGGGGAATCAGACTTAGATGGTGATGGTTCGGGCCAAGGATTTAACCTTGGTCTATTATTTCAAATAACAGATGATGTAACCTTTGGAGTTTCTTATCGTAGTCCAGTGGATATTGACTATAATGGTCAGGCTACTTTTAAGGTAAGCCCTGCCGCTAGGCTCCTTCTCCCTGATGGTGATGTCTCTACCGACATCGATCTCCCTGCAATTTTGGCCTTTGGATTATCTACCACCTATATCAAGAACTGGACATTTGAGTTTGATCTTTATTGGGTAGACTGGGCAACCCATGATATAATATTGATCAATTATCATACCAACACCGCACTTCTCCAAGACCAGAGCATTACTAGAAATTGGAAGGATGTATTTTTTTACGCTCTGGGTACAAAATATCAATTAAACGAGTCCATAGTATTGAGAGGTGGCTATATGTTTCGTAATACACCAGTTCC
>DTXE01000202.1 GCA_012962595.1 Syntrophaceae bacterium
GCAGTTCAACAGGCACAAACAGAGATGCTGGATTAAGATACCCGTCTGGCTCCGACAAGTCTTCGTCTACAATGCGGAGCATATTATGGGACTCTGCTTCCGGATCTGGCAATCTACGATAGACTTTGCCAACAATCAGGCTTGCCTGATTACCCTCATTGTTGATGCAGAGAACAAATTCGCTCATTTTATTATCCTCTTGATCTTGAACTCCTTACGACCTATACCGTGGGCTTCGTACCAATGGATTTCGGCCTCACATATCGTGCCATCCGCAAGTTCAACAGTGGCTATGCCTTTCATCTTCCGCCAACGTCCTCGGCCGTAAGTGCGCTCCAGGTAGCGTCGGATATATATGCCTCGACCTGATGCAATGGTTTCGATGTCCCTGATCTCACCGAGGATTTTGAATCCTGGGTTCATCCATCATACCAACTGCCAATCTAGGTCAGCCATGCCCCTTGCTCATGCGCTTCAAGGATAACACATCCCCTTCGTTTCCAGCAAAGCCGTTTAACGATTGAATTCAGCGGCGGCTATTAGCCGTCCGCTGGAATGAGTTGTTAGGTGTTCTCTTAATTTGTGCTACCCAATGGGCTTGCACTTTTCTAAACAGAATAGATTAACTATCACCTCCTCTCATGAAAAATTTACTCAAATATTCTTCAAAAACTCGTTAATATCAATCTCTACGTCCTTCAGAGCACCTTTTAAAGTAAATCTTCAATCTCATTATGATACGGAAAGACTATCTTTCTCCCATCTGGGTGTTTCATCTTCACATGAGAGCCTTTTCTATGGACCTCCTTAAATCCCATCCGTTTTAATGTCGCTAATACCTCTCGCCCTGATAACAAGGGAAGTTTCATACCGCCACTTCATAAACTTTGTGCTTCTCATCTTCCACCAGCTCTTCATCTGGTTCTAAGTATAACTCTATTGCTTCCCTGATGTTTCTCAATGCCTCTCCTTCTGTCTTCCCCTGAGTCCAGCAACTTTTTAATGATGGACAGCGCGCTACAAAATAACCATCTTCTCCCTTTTCAATTATCACTTTTATTTTCATTTCCTCTGCCTCCCAACAGATCTGTTAATAACCTACCATCCTTTTATAGGTTCTTGCAATATCTTTTTAGTTTTTACACCTAACGCCACGGCTAAGAGGCGGGCAAAATCCCCGTCGCTTTTGCCCGTCCTACTTCAGCCGCTGGTTAGGTGGCCAGCAGATTTGAAACATATGTCGTTAAGTGTTACTTCCTTTCTAGTTGCTGGGATAGCGTTTTAATCTTACCCTCAATCTCCGCTATTTCCCCCTTCTGCAATTCATCAGGAATATCGTGGTGAAGAATGAAGTACAGAGCCTCTTGGTATTGATCGATGGCCTTCTTAATCTGACCTTTGAATTCTGCTTTCCTGCCTGCATCAAGAAAACCGTCCAACTTGGCCTTATGGATCAATTCCTGAAGTTTGGATTCAAGGCCTTTACCCTTTGAGACATCATTGAGGGAAGAGTTAATTTCTCTGACTTTGAGGAGGCCACTAGCGAGAGCAGATTCCCGACCACGATGTGTAGTTGCCACCTCAGCCTTGCCGATAGCCTTCTCGGCAGCCTTGTTAGCCTCTTCTATGATTAGATCATCCCTCATGACCTTCAGTCACAAAGAAATATGAAAATGCAATATAGGCAGGGATTAAAATTCCAAATACCAAATCCCAAATCTCAATGACCAAAATATGTTTGGAATTTGGTGCTTGGGATTTGGAATTTAAACAA
>DTXE01000203.1 GCA_012962595.1 Syntrophaceae bacterium
GCAAGTTTCCCCAAGCTCTTTCCCGCCCTTGTGAAATACCTTCTATATATAGACCTCAGAAGCTCTGCCCTCAAGACAGGCATATTCTTGGGGTCTCCGATGCCAATGAAGAAGTGGCACTTATCAGCACAGGCACCGCATCTCACACATATATCCATAAAGAGCTGGAAAGAGCGGAACTTGTTAAGCCTATCCTCAATTCCCTCTAGGATTATCTCCTTCCAGTTAGATGGCAGTTTCCAGTCATCATCGGTGGGCGACCACTCCCTGGGGTTGGGGAGTCCAAGGTATTCAGCCTCTTTTGGCTTGGAAGGATAGCCCCAGGTGTAGGTACCAGTTTTGAATTCAGGCCGGGGGAGATCCATCCAGGCCTCTCTGGGAGGTTTATAAGCACCTATTGCCTTTAGTAATTCATCTTGCTCCGGGACACCTTTCATCTTTTACTCCTTTTCTACTGGTATTCCAGCCTCTTTCATTAACTCTCTAAATTCATCCTCATACTCCTCATATGTATGAACCTTGACAGGGTAATTCCAGGGATTAATGTGCCTCTTGGCACGGTTGTTATTGGCTAAGTTTCTCGTGGGGCTGAGGAAGATTCCCGCCATGTGTACCAGCTTACTAAAGGGAAAATAGGCAAAAAGGGTACTCACCAAAAACAGATGGATGTAGAACATGACACCGATCCCTTCCGGTACCGTGGGATGAAAACTGGCCAGCCCCATAGTTAATTCCTTTACCTTAACCATATCCACCTTGAAAAAATATCGCATGAGGATGCCGGTAATGGCTATACCCATGATCAGAAACAGAGGGAAGTAGTCGGCGGGAAGAGAGATGTAGCGTACCTGGGGAATAACAACCCTTCTCAATAAGAGGTAGGCCACGGCTGCCAAAAGGACTATACCGCTTATCTGAAGTGCCGGCACAGTTATTTGGAAAAACCCATCTACACTGGCAATAAGATTTACAAGGGAAGGTACAGGCTCGGTGAAGAGCCTTAGGTGTCTGATAAGAACGGTGAGAAAGGAATAGTGGAAGGCCAAAGCTGCCACCCAGAGCCATTTACTTGACCAATAGACAAGCTTGGGACC
>DTXE01000204.1 GCA_012962595.1 Syntrophaceae bacterium
AAAGACGACAGCCCTCTCCGCTCAATTGTCATTCAGGCCCACCAGCTCCCTTTTCTTGGGGCTTAGTGGATTTAGAAGCCGTATAGAAAATCACATCATGGAAGACGCCTATGCAGGGCTCTCACAAAATTTTGTTGACATAGATAAACCTAATGTTATATGAGTCCAGAGCTAAAGGTATATAACTCGGGGCTAAAACCCAAAAAGTTGTTTTAGAGAAAGGGAGAGAGATGACTGAACTTTATTTGCAAAAGGTCTTAAAGGATTGTGTAGATCGGAGGGACTTTCTAAAGATGATGGGGATACTGGGGATTGGACTGGCTACTCCGGCCCTTGCTACCCCTTTGGAGAGTCTTAAGTTCAATAAAAATCTCTATAAAGTCAGCAGAACCCGTCTTTTGATGGGGACCTTTGTAAACATAATCATCATGGATTCATCAAAAGATAAGGCAGAAGATGCATTAGAAAGAACATTTCTGGAGATGGAGAGCCTGACATGTATATTAAACCGGCATGCAGATAATACACCAATTAGCCAACTAAACAGGAAAGGTATTCTAAGGGATGTAAGCCCTGATATTTATAAGGTAATGTCTAGGGCAGACTACTTTTATCAGTTAAGTGGAGGCGCTTTCGATATCACGGTAAAACCTCTTATAGATCTTTACGAAGAAAGCTTTACCCAAACAGGTAGCCCTCCCGACGTGGAGTGTGTGAAAGATATATTGAGGTTGATAGATGCTAAGAACGTCCATTATGATGGAGAGAAGATAGAATTCCTCAAAGATGGTATGGGGATTACCTTAGATGGCATAGCTAAAGGATATATTGTAGACAAGGCTGCACACTTCTTAAAGAAAGCTGGAATTGAACACGCCCTTATAAATGCGGGAGGAGATATAAAGGCTATAGGAAATAGAGGTAGGGGTAAACCATGGAGGATTGGTATCCGAGACCCCTGGAAAAAGGATAAGAATCTTGAAGTCCTCTCTCTAGCTAATGAGGCAATAGCTACATCCGGCAATTACGAAGTATATTTCGATAGGGAGAAGTTGTTTCATCATATCCTCAATCCCAAAACAGGCTACTCGCCCAGGTCAACCACTAGTGTAACTGTTTTAGCCAAAGCGGTCACAGATGCAGATGCCCTTTCTACAGCCACCTTTATCTTTGAACCCAAAGAGGGAAAGAGGTTTGTTGATTCCATATCGGGAGCAGAATGCTTAATTGTTGATGGGAAGGGGATGAAGATAAGGTCTAGTGGCTGGCCAGTGGCCTAAGTCAGAGCAAAACTATCCTATAACCTGGACTATGACAGGCCTATACGAAGGATCTCGTTCATACCTTTTGCAGTATCGCCTGATTCCTATAAATGTGGCAGTTACACTTAGTATGCTAAAAATTAAGGCAGATATGTCTCTATTTCCCACTACATTGAGATAATAGCCCAGAATAGCACCGGCCAATAGTGCAACTACTGGTATAATAAACATAATTAGTGATGCCTTAGGTATTTGCTCCGATTTAAACGAAACAACCACCTGTTGCCCTACTCGAGCCCCTTTTTGGTTTAGGGCCTCCATGACCATAACCCTTTTGCCAAACATGGAGCCTATGGCATGACAAGCACCGTGTCCAGGACAGCTCTCACAGGCAGGGTTTTCCCTCATTTGAACCTTGGCCTGGTTGCCCTTTAATTCTATGACCACACCTTGTTCTTCCATCAACTCTGGCATCTTCTAGTCAACTACCCAAACGGTACGATTTTTGGCAAACTGGACTACCTTGTTTGATATACTCCCAAACAGAAATGCCTTAGTAGCCGACATTCCTCTTCTTCCTATAGCTATGGTGTCATATTCTCCCTCTTTGACCTCTTTTAAAATATCTCTGGCAATCCCTATCTTCCTTTCCTCTACCTTTATGGTGATGTTCTTTGCTGCAATGCCAGCATCCACCAACATCTTTTTTGCCCTTTTTATTGCTTTTTCTATAGCTGCCTTCTTCTGGACAGTCAATGCGGTAAGGTCTCCAACCTTTCCCTTAAAAACGGGATGAATGGTTTTGTTTGTCTCAAGGAACGTAGGAGGAAATCTCGGAACCACGCTGAAGAGGGTTATTTTGACACCTTTGGTCTTACTAACGGTATCAGCCACATATTCCACAGCCTTCAGGGCATTCTTAGATTCATCCATAGCTATCAGGATTTTTTGGCCATTTTTCTGTCTCCCCTTCGGTGATTTTTAAATATATTATAATCTAAGCAACACTAATTTGTAAACCATAATTGATACCCTCTTTTCTTGAAAACATATCCCATTAGGCCTTGTAGGTTCTGATTATAGATAAATAGGGGGGCTATTCTGGATCAGACATTAAAGACCATATGCTGGATGATTCCTGTGGGGCACTTTTCAAAACATGCCCCACACCCATTGCATTTTACGGGGTCGACCACGGAGAGGAATTTATCTATGGTAACGGCATTCTCAGGACAAGCCTTTTTACAAAGGCCACAACCGGTACAGCCAACCTCACATACCGCCTTCATTGCCTTGGGCATGTCATGAGAGCTACATGGGGTAGCTACCTTCTGCGATATGGGCATCAGTTTGGGAATATGGCGGGGACAAACCCTTACACATGTCCCGCATGCCGTACAAAGTTTGTCATCTACTACCGGTAATCCATCCTCACCCATAGATAAGGCACCAAATGGACAATTCTTTACACAGGTACCTAACCCCAGACATCCATAACTGCAAGCCTTATCACCACCCAAGGCCAATTCTGCTGCCCTACAATCGGATATTCCCATATATTTAAATCTGCGCACCGCCTTACCAATAGCCCCCTTGCACATTATCCTGGCAACCTCTCTCTCCTTCTCTTCTACAGCAACTCCCATAATTTGAGCCACTGCTGTGGCACAAGCTATTCCCCCAGGCTTACAGGCGTCTACCGGTGCCCTTCCTTCTACAATGGCGGTGGCACAATCAGAACACCCTGCAAATCCGCAGCCTCCACAGTTGGCACCTGCAAGTACCTCCTCTACTTCTGTTATCTTAGGGTCTACATAAACATAAAAGACCCTGGCTGCTATTCCCAGCCCGATGGCAAACACTATAGCCATACCGCCCATGAGCATCATGGGGGAGACAGTTTCCTTTAGCATCTCTACCATCTAAATTTCCTCCCGATTAATGTACTAATCCAGCAAAGGCATAGAAGGATAGGCCTATTAGCCCTGCAGTAATTAAACCAATGCTGGTTTCCTGAAACGGCTTGGGAATTCTGGCATATGCAAAGCGCTCTCTAATACCTGCAAATATTATAAGGGCTAAGCTGAAGCCCAGTCCACTGGCGAAGGAAAATATCAGTGCCGGCAAGAAGTCATATTTCTCCCTCATATTTATGATGCAGGCTCCAAAAATTGCACAGTTGGTGGTGATAAGTGGCAAATAGATACCTAAGGCCCGATAGAGGGCAGGGCTTACCTTCTTTATGACCGTCTCTACAAACTGAACAAATACTGCGATTACCAATATGAAGGCAAGTGTTTCCATATAAACTATACCAAGTGGCTTTAAAAGATAGGTCTCTGTAAGCCAGGTCAAAGACCCAGAGCAGGTCAGTACAAATATCAC
>DTXE01000205.1 GCA_012962595.1 Syntrophaceae bacterium
GCAAAACCCTCAATGGATGAACCATCAAACCCCATTCCCTCTGTAAGGGCCTCCTACAGTTCAGGTAAGAGCTTCGGCAGACTATCCCGGAATTAAGGTCTACTTTATATATACAATCAAAAATATACCCAGCACTATGGCCACAATACCCCAGAAACGGTATGTTGTTTCAGAGACATCTTTTAGCCACCACTTTATAAGGGCATCTGTGGTCTCCCTTTTTCCAAAAATGAAATAAAGACCTTTAGCTATTGCCAAAACCCCTAATATAAGAGGATACAATAGATGACTGCTACTCTTTATAGAGATCACAAGTAGCAAGCCTATAATCAGGGGAATAACAGCTAATATCTTAGGGTTTCCACCCTCAATTAGACCAGTCAAGGTTTTCCTGGCTTTTTCTGTATACAAAACAGAAAACGTTCCTAAAGCTATCCATAGAGCTCCAATTGCAAAGAGAATCCACATAAATTCACCCCCTCGGTTTACCCCGTTAGAATGCCCCACGTGAACCCCGTAGCTACTTTAGTAAGCAACGGGATGAAATTCTAAAGGGGTTTACTCAGGATTTCTTGCATTTCCTGATAATTATAAAAAAGCAATCTACAAGAAAGCTGTCAAAAAGTAAACCCAAAAATTGAGTTGTGGTGTCTCTTAGTACCAGATTTTATTGTGCCTCCCTTCCAAAGTGTATAATATAATCCTTGATCGGCCACCTTAATCGATCTTTTTAATCGTATAGGAAAAAAGGAGGATGGTATGAAAGCGCATACTAAGTATTTGTGGTTTAATACCAAAAGACATAGGGACTATATCAATATTACTCCAGAGGTGGAAAAGGCCCTGAAAGAGAGCAAAATAAAGGAAGGATTCATATTGGTGAGTGCCATGCATATTACTGCGGGGGTTTATGTAAATGATGCTGAGCCTGGAATTATCCAAGACATAGACGAAATGTTAGAAAGACTTGCTCCTTACAGGCCCGATTACCACCATCATCATGGAATGGGTTCAGGTAATGGAGATGCACATTTAAAAAATATTCTAACCCATCATCAAGTGATTGTACCGGTAACCGATGGGAGTCTTGATTTAGGGCCTTGGCAGCAGATTTATTATGCTGAATTTGATGGTCAGCGGAAAAAGCGGGTCATCATTAAGGTTATAGGGGGATAAAGAAGACAAAAATATCTTGATTTGTTTCTGCAGTGTGATATTTAGCTGATTAAGACAAGATAATTACTGGATCAGGATGAGAAAAAGAGGTTATCGCATTGAAACGGATTCCATGGGAAAGGTAAAGGTTCCCAGAAATGCATACTATGGAGCCCAAACACAACGGGCGGTGGAGAACTTCCCCATTAGTAGCCTACGTTTTCCCAGAGCGTTCATCTGGGCTATAGGGCTAATTAAAGAGGCTGGGGCTCAGGCTAATCAGGAGCTTGGCCTTTTAGAGAAAAACATTGCAAAAACCATTAGACAGGCAGCTCATGAGGTAGCAAAAGGTGTATGGGATGACCAATTCGTAGTAGACATTTTTCAAACAGGGTCTGGTACCTCAACAAACATGAATGCCAATGAAGTTATAGCCAATCGGGCCATTGAGCTCCTTGGAGGGAAAATAGGTACCAAATCACCTGTTCATCCCAATGAGCATGTAAATCTTGGACAATCTAGCAATGACGTTATCCCATCGGCCATACATATGGCGGCAACCAGAGAAATTATCCATAACCTCATTCCGGCCTTAAGGGCATTGCAACAATCTTTGGCCAATAAGGCCAGGGAGTTTGACCAGGTGATTAAGATTGGCCGAACCCACCTTCAAGATGCCTTACCCATAAAACTGGGACAGGAATTTGGTGGATATGCCAGGCAAATTGAGATGGGGATTAAACGTCTTAAGGCTACCCTGCCAAGCCTCTCCGAATTGGCCCTAGGTGGTACTGCTGTGGGAACCGGATTTGGAAGTCATGTAGATTTTGCTCGGAGGGCCATTAGTATTATCAATAAAAAGACAAAGCTAAACTTCAGAGAGGCCAAAGATCACTTTGCGGTGCAAGGTGGACAGGATGCTGTGCTGGAGGCCAGTAATGCCCTGAAAAGTGTGGCAGTGAGCCTACTTAAAATTGCCAATGATGTTCGCTGGCTGAGTTCTGGGCCCAGATGCGGGATAGGAGAAATCCAGATGGCAGAAGTTCAACCAGGGTCTTCCATCATGCCCGGAAAGGTAAATCCGGTGATTGCCGAATCTGTCATTCAGGTTGCTGCCCACATCTTAGGTAATGATGCCGCCATTACCATAGGGGCCCAGATGGGCAATTTTGAATTGAATACCATGTTACCTCTGATGGGCTATAATCTTCTGCAATCTATCCAAATACTTGCCTCGGCTGTTTGCAATTTTAAGGAAAGATGTATTGATGGGCTTGAGGCCAATGTTGAACGCTGTAAGGCAATGCTAGAAAAGAGCCTGGCCCTAGCTACTGCCCTTGTTCCAGAAATTGGCTATGATCGGGCAGCTGGCATCGCCAAAAAGGCATTTAAGACCGGGAAGACCATTAGTGAGATAGCATTAGAAGAAAATATCCTTCCCCCTGATGGCCTAAAAGAACTTCTTGATCCCAAAAAGATGACAAAACCAGGGCTGCCAGGGAAGAAGGGTAAATAGCGGGATTTTTCTATCCCTGCCCTTTGATAAAATTCAAAAGCCCACCTGCGGCCAGTATTTTCCGGTGGCGGAGTGAGACATCTAACCTAGTTTTGATCTCTCTATCTCTGATTTTGACCATGATAATTTCCTCTCCTTTCAGAATAGAGCTCCTTAACCCATTTATACTTACAGTATCACCTTCCTTGATGAAATCATAATCCTGGGGATCTGCAAAGGTGAGAGGAATTACTCCGAAATTAATCAGATTGGCCTTATGGATCCTGGCGAAGCTTTTAGCAATCTTTAATCTAACCCCCAAGTACCTAGGAGCCAGAGCTGCATGTTCTCGAGATGAACCCTGACCATAGTTCTCACCCCCCACTACTGCCACCGCTTTCTTTCCCTTGGTCTTTATAGAAAAATTAGGGTCTATAGCCTCATAAACATGCTCACTAATAGCCGGTATGTTACTTCTCAATGGTAATATTCTGTTTCCAGCTGGCAAAATGTGGTCAGTGGTTATGTGGTCTCCCACCTTTAAGACTACCTCAGCCATTACATCCTCATCAAGCGGGGGAAGGTGGGGAAAGGGTTTGATATTCGGTCCCCTAATTATCTCTACCTTTGAGGCATCCTTAAGAGGTGGAATGGTCATAGTATCATGGATAATATATTTTTCAGGAATCTTTACCTCAGGATAGGGACCGATGTTTCTAGGGTCCATAATTTTCCCAAAAATGGCTGCTGCAGCAGCAGTTTCAGGGCTACATAGATAAACTAGGTCATTTTTGGTACCACTTCGGCCTGGAAAATTACGGGGGAAGGTCCGCAGGGAAACAGCTCCTGTGGCCGGAGCCTGTCCCATGCCAATACAACCCAAACAACCTGATTGGTGAATTCGGGTGCCAGCATGAATTAAGTCTAGCAATCCACCACTGGCCGCAACATTTTCTAATACCTGACCACTACCAATGTTGACCTCAAAACTGACCTTTTTATGAACCCTTCTACCTTCCATAGCCTTGGCCACAATCATTAGGTCCCGGTAGGAGGAATTAGCGCAAGAACCTACTATCACCTGGCTCACCGGTATACCTTCCACCTCTGCCACCTTCTTGACATTATCAGGGGAAGAAGGACAGGCTATAAGTGGTTCAAGTTGGCTTAGATCTATCTCAATCACCTTGTCATAGTGGGCATCGGGGTCCGTCTTAATCTCTCGCCACACGTGTTCCCGGCCTTGAGATACCAGAAATAACCTGGTATTTTCGTCGGAAGGGAAGATGGTAGTGGTGGCACCCAATTCAGCACCCATATTGGCAATGGTGGCCCGGTCAGTAACCGATAAGTTCTCTACCCCAGGGCCAAAATATTCAATTATGTAACCAACCCCACCTTTGACCGTTAGCCTCCTCAGCATTTCCAAAATTACATCCTTAGCCGAGACCCAAGGGCCTAGTTTTCCGGTCAGTCTTACCCCCATGATCCTGGGATACGTCAAATAGAATGGTTGTCCTGCTAATGCTATGGCTACATCCAACCCGCCTGCCCCAATAGCCAACATGGCGCAGCCACCGTTAGTGGGGGTATGGCTATCCGAACCCAGTAGAGTCTTTCCTGGTACGCCAAATCTTTCTAGGTGAACCTGATGGCAAATTCCGTTACCGGGTTTGGAAAAATAGATGCCGTACTTTTGGGCTGCAGATTGAAGGAAGAGATGGTCATCAGCATTTTTAAAATCGGTTTGAAGGAGGTTGTGATCTACATAGCTCACTGAAAGTTCAGTCTTGATGCGGTCAAGTCCTAAGGCCTCAAATTCCAGATAGACCATAGTACCTGTGGCATCTTGGGTGAGAGTCTGATCAATTCTTATGCCAATCTCTTCCCCTTTTTTGGGGATGCCTTCAACAATATGCTCTTCAATTATCTTTTCTGCTACAGTCTTTCCCATTTTTCTTCTTCATTAATATGAAAATAACCACATAAAATTTATTTATATATTACCACAAAAATCCCTCCCACAAAAATATACCAAGTACTAAAAAATCCAAATTTCAAAATCTTCACCCCGCTAGATAAAGGATTTACATTTTTTGTCATTCCTCAGGGACATTTGTATTTTGATATTTAGCATATATCCCCTTATTGACTATTTAGAGCCTTCTTGTTAAATATTCTCTGAGGTCTATAAAATATCCTCATGATCGGATGAATGGGGATAGAGATATTTTTTAATAAAGAGCCTCTTTAGATCTCTCAAGGAAATTAAATTGGAAAGTCAAAAGCAAGGGGGTTTTAAAAATGGAAAGGGAAATACCAAGCTCTTCGGATATGTTGTATGATTTGATAATAGTGGGAGCAGGACCGGCTGGGCTTTCCGCATCCCTAACCGCCTGCTATCTTCGTCTAAAACACATTGTTTTGGAGGCCACTGCGGCCGGTGGAGCCTTGATGCAAAGGTATCCAGCAAAGAAGGTTGATTCATTCTTAGGTTTCAAGGGGCTTACAGGAAAAGAGGTGGCGAGAAGAATAATAGAACATGTGAAGTCTGAAGGTGGTATAATTATAGAGGGTGAAGAGGTAAAGGAGATTAGAAGGGATGGGGAAAACAAAATATTCCAGATAGTAACCGGTAAAAATAGATATAGAACAAAAACCGTCCTGATAACCATTGGGATTATTGGGTGCCCTAGGAAGCTTTGTATACCTGGTGAGGATACCTGTGAGTGCGTTGACTATTGCCTAGTAAACCCAGAGGATTATCGGGGAAAGGAAGTCTTGGTGATTGGAGGCGGTGATTCTGCCCTGGAAGCAGCGGTTATGCTAGATGAAGTATGCAAAAAGATTTATATTGCTCATAGAAAGGATAAGTTTAGAGCCACCGAGAAAAACCAAGAGAGGCTAGAACAATCAGGGGTCCAGGTTCTCTGGAATACTGAACTCAAGCAAATTTTTGGAACCAAGAAGATTGAGAAGGTTTGCCTATTCAATAACAAGACAGATAAAGAAAACTTCTTAGAAGTTGATAATGTCCTCATATTCTGCGGATCTATTCTGAATGTAGATTTTTTGAGGCATTTGGGTTTAGAGATTGAGAAGAATAGGCTTAAGGCAAAAGATGATATGTCAACAGAGTTGGATGGTCTATATGCGGCCGGAGACATAACGGGGAGATTAAGAAGGATTCCAGAGGCCATTGGACAAGGACACAGGGCTGTCTATTCTATTTACAAGTATTTGAAAAAACCATATTGGGCATAAATTTACCTGCTTTATTTAAAAAAGCCTATGCAGGCATAACTTACTGAGTTTCTGTAATCACCTATAAGGTCACCGGAGGTATAATATTTTAATACCTCACCTTTTACATCTTTAGGAAGCATCTTTAATAGTATGGCAACCGGCCTGTAGCCACAAATAGTTGCGCCAGTTTGCTCTTGGTACTCCAAAAATCCTTTAAAATCATGGTCTATTATCTTATCTATAGCTCCAAAATCCAATTTTCTGATATTGTCCTTTATATTGTCACTAAATGGTATGTATCCAAAGTTAAATCCATAATGGGTAAAATCAGAACTAACTACAATTAAGGTCTTGTCGTCCATGATGGATAGGATACTTTCAGCTACCTTTTGGTAATCTTCCTTCTTTAGGTCCCCCACAATTAAGGGAACAATTTTGGCCTTACGGACTGTTTTTTGAAGAAAAGGCACCTGTATGGCTATTGAATGTTCCTGTTCATCTGCTTCCTCTATTAATGTAAATAAGGGATTTTGTGATAGTGACTTATATGCAGTCTGATCAATTTCCATGGTCCCCAGGGGCGATTTATAACCATCAAACTTTGAGAAACTAATTCCATAAAATCCTACATAATGAGAGGGTCCTATAATGATAATTCGTTGATAGTCTTGATTCTGCAACAACTTATAGCCGTAGGCAGCTGCCTGTCCTGAATATCTATAGCCTGCATGGGGTACGATCAATGCCCATACCTTACCCTTGACCTCACCCTCTTTAATTTTTGAAAAGAAGCTGTTAATTTGATTCATTAATGACTCTGGAGAGCCTTCATACCAACCATAAAGAGGTGGTTTGCAATTGGCAGCTTCTTTGCACAGAGCCATGCAGGCATAACTCACTATGACCACGGATAATACAAAGCTAATAATATTTTTCATGTGAAAATAGCTCCTCCAATTTGGAGGCAGGAGGATTTCTTTTTTGCTAGCTCCTCTTGTTTAAATTCCAA
>DTXE01000206.1 GCA_012962595.1 Syntrophaceae bacterium
AGGTGATATAGGAGTAAAACTTTCAATCTGCCTCCCTAAATAATAGGGAAATTGAAAAATAAAAAATTAGGAGGAGGAAAGAGTTATGGCATTTGAGGTACATTATGACGAAAGCAAATGTAATGGTTGTGGAGAATGTGTAGAAATTTGTCCACAAGGCGTAATAGAGATGGAAGGCGATAAAGCAAAATGGGCTAATCCTGACGAATGTATAGGCTGCGAGAGCTGCCTCGAGGTGTGCGAACCAGGAGCAATAACCGAGGTTGTGGAAGTGTAGTATGTAGTCCTGCCAACCTCATCCCAAATCAAATATCCCAAGGGCCAAGTCCTCAGCCTTACTCCATACTGTGTCTATGAATTAGTTTGATGACTTGGCCTTTTTATTATTTGCTTGAGGGAATGTGCTTGATATCCAGGAATAAAAAAGGATTACTGCTTCATACCTGCTGTGCCCCTTGTTCCACCTATGTGGTGGAGCTTTTGAGGCCAGAATTTGACGTCACCGCTTATTTTTATAACCCTAATATCCACCCTTATGAGGAATACCAGATACGATTGGGTGAGATGAAAAGGACATGCCGAAGGCTAGGCATAGATTTAGTAGAAGGGGGATATGAGGTAGAGGAATGGTTCCAGAGGATAAAAGGGCTAGAGACTGAGAAAGAAGGGGGGAAGAGATGCACAGTCTGTTTTTATTTGAGGCTTGATAAGACAGCGGCCTTTGCCAGGGATTATGATTATCAGTACTATGCCACTACACTTACCATAAGTCCCTATAAGGACGCAAAGGTCATAAATCAAATGGGAAAGAAACTTCAGGAGAAATATGGAATAAACTTCTACCAAGCCGATTTTAAGAAAAAAGATGGCTTTAAAAGAAGCTGCCAGTTAAGCAAAGAATATGGGCTTTATCGCCAGAATTACTGCGGATGTATATTTAGCAAGAAGAAGTCTTAGCCCACAATTTCGGGCCATAAAAGAATATGGTTTAATTTATAACTTACTAACTGGCTTATGAAGGAGGAAGGTAAATGGCAATTGTAGAAGTAACTATTATCCCTATAGGTACGGGAAGTACTGCCTTGAGCTCTTATGTCGCTCGATGTATAGGGGCCTTGAGAGAAGAAGGTATAAAATATGAAATTCACCCCATGGGGACTATTATAGAGGGAGATTTGGATAGGATTTTATCAGTGGTAAGAAAGATGCATGAGGTTCCCTTTAAAGAGGGGGCCAGCCGGGTAATAACTACCATTGAAATTGATGACCGCCGTGACAAGGAAGCCACGGCTAAAGGGAAGGTAGAGTCAGTTTTATCTAAGTTGTGATTGGTGGCGGTGGAGGGATTCGAACCCCCGACATTGCGGATATGAGCCGCATGCTCTAACCACCTGAGCTACACCGCCAACATTATTAGCCTACTTTTTCTATGACCTTTTCGCCCTGTGGTTTGATCTCTTGAAACTTCAGGTCATAACTTATTATAGTACTCCGAGACTTATAGATATAACTAGCACCTATTCTGGTTACCACCGGAACAACTAATTCATTCTCTCCATCGTTATCCATGTCAGCTATGGCAAAGTCTGGAAGATACCCACTTATCTTTCTAGTTTTCCAATTTTCTACAAGCCCTAAACCATCCCAAGATAGGGAATATATATGTCCACTGCCATAATATCTATATCTCCTTACAATGCGAGAAATTTTGGATCGGTTTTGAATGACCAAGACCTCTAGCGTCTCATCTCCATCCAGGTCACATAGCAATATCCTGGGTTGCAAATATCTTTTACTCTCCTCCGTTACCCTCGATGACCAGTCAGCCTCCTCCCCAGTACTTGCACCATGGACATAGCTTAGCGATCCCCCAAAATACTCATCACTCCTCCATTGCTCAGACCCACCCTTTGCAATTAATCGTAGGCGGTCATCTTCTCCCAGCACTAGAAAATCATCCACGCCATCTCCATTGACATCGCCATAGGCAAAGCCATAAATATCCGCTTTAGCCAAACTGGTAATTACCTCAGCCTCCTCATAGCCACTACCTGTCCATCTTAAATGATATATGCCACGCATAAATGGCTCTTCCAGACCCTTCTTCTGTCCTAATAAAACTGGCTTCCTGTGAGGGCGTTTGATAACCCTAAGATACCATTTCATATCTTCAGCTATAGGTACAAACTCCTTTCCATTCCACTCCAAAACAAAGGAGGATAATAGATCCTTGTTAAGGTTAGAGATAAAAATCTCGTCTACTCCATTATTATTAATGTCTGCAACATCTACAGAGATTAAATTGTTATAGGGCTTTCCCTTTATTTCTTTGACCAGAACTATGGTTCCTTTAAGGTATCGGTATATCCATATCTTTCCTTCATCAGTGATAAATACAATTTCATTATTCCCATCTTTATCTACATCACCCACATCCATTCCCATGATTTGAAAGCTGAATGTGCGACTCTTCCAAAAGTTACCTTTCCTGGCCTCACCCGTGTCGATAAAACCTTTTAAGGTTCTTTTAGTCCTCTCCTGTTCTATTATGGAAAAATCTCTATATAACTCTTCCTTTGGTATCATAAGCTCTGGGTTCATTTCTACTATGGAAGGTTGAGATGCCTGCGGTTGCATAGTCTGGGAAGCACTTGGCTTAGATGCTACCTTAATTTCAGTCCGTCCAAATATCTTGTCATTAATACTAGTAGCAAATTCATTAATCTTGGGAATTATCCCGTCCATTCCCCGGGAATACTCGTAGACGGTAACTGCAGGTCTTCTCCCTTTTAGGTCAACGATTTTGGCATCTAAGCTGGCGCTATTTCCAAATATGGTTATACTGCCGAATAGTACGTAATTTGCTCCTAACTCGTGGCCAATTTTCCTTGCAGTTTCCTCCTTTATATTACCATCATATCTCTCATAAGCCTTTCTACATAAATCCTTTTCAATTACCAATATTTTGTCTTCCCAGGCGATTCGGCTGGTGAGCATGTCCAGAATCCCTTCCTGGAGGTAAGTTAAATCCTCAGCTGCATTTATTTTAAAGGGCAATATAGCAACTTTATACGCTTCCACTGGCTGGGCACTGGTCAGGAGGCAGCAGTACAGGAGTGCACCACATATTGTCAAAGCTATAATGAGGGTCCTTTTCATACCTTTAGGCACGTATCAACCTTAAAATCCCCTCAGTTCTTGAAAATAAACAATGTTAACAATAAATCACAATTTAGTCAAGATTTAAAGGGCGTGGAGTTTCCTGAGTTTG
>DTXE01000207.1 GCA_012962595.1 Syntrophaceae bacterium
GAAGGCAAAAAGGATAAGAGAGAGATTAGAGCGGGGAGAGATTTAGATGTTAGAGGAAGGGAAAGAATTCTTTCAGGATGAACCCATCAGGATTCCCATCATGTGAAAAATCAACAGAGTCTATAGGCTATTTAAAGGGTAGGAGACTGAATTTCCTGCTCATAGAGGTAGATTGATGAATGAATTTGGCGGGTATGAATAGGGCTTAGTCCAGAGGTTCGGTTCCAAAGGCATCAAACTTTAGGAGGGCAAAAACCTTACAGAGCCGTTTCAATAGCCAATTAATGGCTTAGATTAATGTAACCAATTATGCAATAGGATAAAGATTCAATTGGGGAACAATGCTAAAATGACTAATGTTTTTGGTAAACAGAGATGGATTATTGGCTATACAAATTCCTGCAATGATGATATCTTGATTTTCAATAAGCCTCCTTTTGGCTTTGAGGCTCGTATATATCCTCCCTGCAATGGCTGCCTGTGTTACCCCAAGGCCAAATACAGTTATTAAAGTGACAAGTTTCTCTATTTGCTCAAGACGCTTTCTCCCAACAACCCCAGCATATAGCTCATAAACGGCCATGGAGGAGGGTGCTAACCTTTCCACCCGAATAATCTGGGCAATTGCATGAGAAAAGGGTTTGGTATCGGTATTGCCTTCCTTTACGCTCCACGTCAGATTGTGTGAAAAGTAGCCTTAAAATAATTTTGGGAGCACAATCTCAAAACGTTTAGCCTTGAATTAGCCTCGGCTTTTCCTGTTCTGTCTTGTAAAGATATGGGCTTACTTATCCCACTTCTATGTGAGAGCTTTTAACACCCCTTCAGTCCCACTATATTGATTACCCTCTTGATGTTGTATGCAAGGACAGAAAGGCCTATCTCCGCACCTACCTTCTCCATCCCCTTCATAAGTAAAGCCCATAACTTTTGCCATGGTGGATAGCCGTGTTTCTATAGGTTAGTTTAGCACCTTCTGGACAAATATCTTCTGGCTTGTATCTGCCAGTACCTCTATTCTATCTTTCTCCAATATCTCCTTTGCCTTTCCCGCCACTTCGGAACAGGATGGCCACGATGATGGTGATTATTTAGTTTACACTGTGGTTGATCCAGGTGGGATGGGTTCAGCTATCAGTGGAAATGTAATTACTTTAACACCTCCGGAAAATTATTA
>DTXE01000208.1 GCA_012962595.1 Syntrophaceae bacterium
GGCCATATCGGGCATCTCCCAGGCCAAGGTGACAGGGGTGTGCTCTAACTGCCATACCATGCACAACAGCCAAAATGGGCAGCCTATGGCCACATATGGCAGTTCAAACCCTGAAGGGGCAGGGACAGGTACTAAAGAATTCCTATTGCGAGGTACCTGTTTTGGCTGCCATGGTCAGATGACTGGTAACTACATCGAAACTATAGGCAGTTCAAAGATCCCCCAAGTCTATCACAATAATAGTACCAGGGACTTGGCAGGTGGTAATTTTGCTTATATTACCGGCTATAAAGGTAGTGGTGCATCAGATACCAAAGGTCACAATGTGACACAACTTAATAATAATGATGACACTCTGAGTACACCTCCGGGTGACCAACATGCTACCCCTGTAACTAACGACAATCTTACCTGTGCCGGAGTGTATGGTTGCCATGGTGACCGCTCCCAGACAGGTAATTATGCGGGAATAAAAGGTGCCCATCATACAGATGACGGTACCATTGATGGTAATAGCACAGGTACAAGCTATCGATTCCTAAAGGGCGTATTGGGTCTTGAGAATAATGAGTCTGGTTATGAGTGGCAGAACTACGATCAAGATCGGCATAATGAGTACTATGGGGTAACAAATCCCGGTACCCCTGGCAGTGGAACAAGTCCTGCTAATAATACCATCAGTGGGCTTTGTGAGGAATGCCACGGATATTTTCACGGCAGTGCCACCGATGAGATAGGTGGTACTAGCTCACCATTTAAGAGACACCCCACGGATATTGTCTTACCAGCTAGTGGGGAATATTCGGCTTACACAACTTATAGCACTGTTGCCCCGGTTGCTAGAACAACTGTCCCAAGTAGTCCAAGCTCTACCGTAACACCTGGAACTGATGTCATCATGTGCCTTTCCTGCCATGGTGCCCATGCCACCGATTATTATAAACTGATGCGCTGGGATTATAAGAATTGGCCTGGTGCAGGCACCAATGGCTGCAATGTGTGCCACACCTCAAAAGATTGACATAGAGCAAAACGTAGCTTTTTGCGGTTTGCTAATAGCAAGTAGCGGATTGACAAATCCCCTCATATCTAGTATTACCAAAAATCAGGTTAAACTAAAATAAAGTTGGAATAAATTAGAGGTTAACTATGCTTGTGGCCAAGGTATCAAAAAGGGGCAGATTGTGATTCCTAAAGAAGCAAGGGAAAAGGCCAACATCAGACCTGGCGATAAGGTTGAGGTTAAGGTTACCAAAGAGGGCATTGTTATACTTCCCTTAAAGAAAGGCTCTACAGAGAGTTTCAAAGGACTTGTTAAGGGTAAACTGACTTTGAAGGAATTGGACAAACTGTATGCTGAGAAGTCTTAAAGATTTTACAGGAAGGGAGTCTATTTTTATAGATGCCAATATTTTCCTGCATCATGCCTTCGATACCAATGCCACCTCAATAGGGTTTTTAAAAAGTGATAGGGTAACCCCTGATGCGGTTAAACATTTATTAAGGGATAATAAAAACAGGGAAAAAGAAAAGTGGTTATCGGATTAATCGTGAATCAAAGAACTTCCTAAAAGGCCCAACATAATTTATTGAAAACTATAGCACCCTATGGTATTCTCCCAAAAACGCCTTAAGGGATA
>DTXE01000209.1 GCA_012962595.1 Syntrophaceae bacterium
ATCCTCCTGCCTCCAAATTGGAGGAGCTATTTTCAGCTGAAAATGAAGGAATATGTGATTTATCCCTTAGTAGTGGGAGCCAAAGAAACCGACCAGGGAATCATGACCTACCTACACAGCTATGGCAAACGCATCTGGATCCCCATGTATGTTTTTTACATCGAAGGAGGAGATAAGAAGATTCTTGTGGACACGGGCCTTGAACAGTTTATGGTACCTCCTGAGGTGAGCCAAAGGTATGGGATCGAGATTTTAGAGTTTGAAGATGCCCTGGCCAAGGTCAATCTTAAACCGGAGGATGTTGAGATCATCATTCATACCCATCTTCATAATGACCATTGCGAAAATGATTACAAGTGTAAAAATGCTAAGGTGTATGTGCAAAAGGCAGAATTCGATTTTTTCAAGAATCCCCATCCTGTTGATCACAGGTACTTTTCTGATCTCTTGGACGGTATGGATGTGATAACCATGGAGGGTGATCAGGAGATTGTAGAAGGAATTTCCGTGATGTTAACACCTGGCCATACCCCTGGAGGACAATCGGTAATTATCAATACAGCCAAAGGCAAAGCCGTTATCACTGGGTTTTGCTGTAATTATGAAAACTTTCCCAAGGTAGGGCCACCGATCATACCCGGAGTGCACCTTAATGCCATCGATGTCTACGAAAGCATACATAAGGTCAAAAAACTGGGTGGCATTTTAATTCCTTTACATGACTTATCTATTGGTCGAATGAGGAGGATCCCTGAGTGAGATCCAAAATCCAAAACATACACATAGCAAATAGTAATTAGCGGCTAAGAGAGCTCTGAAAAGTGAGCGATAGTCAAGAAAAATGGGATGTGTCCCTATTTTTCGGATGTGTCCCTATTTTTCTTCTCTATTTTTCTTCTAAATATTAGCTTTTATGCATGCCATCATCTAGGTTGAATAGCTGGCGGAATAGATTGATATAAAACTCTGGTTCCTTTTTACATCCCTTCCCCTTTAAATAGGTTATAGGGTCGTGGAGAATCTTCTTTATAATTGAGAGGGTAAGTCGATCTATAGCCTCTCTTTCTGATTGTGAAAGATCCTTGAGATGTGATAAGGTCTTTTCTAGTTCGCACCTGCGGATGCCCTCCATCTTTTGATTAAGAGAAACAATGGTGGGAACTACAGCTAGGGTATTCAACCAGTTTTCAAATTTTATGGTCTCTTCCTCCACGATGCGTTCCGCTCTGATTGCTTCTGCCTCCCGCTCTTTTATGTTTAACTCTACAATCCCTTGAAGATCATCGATATCGTAAACATAGACATTTCCAATCTCGTTGACCTTAGGGTCGATGTCCCTAGGGACAGCAATGTCTATAAAAAAGATGGGCCTATTTTTTCTAGCTCTCATGACACCCTTAACGTCCTCATAGAAGATGATCTGGCTAGGTGCACCTGTAGAGCTAATGACAATATCTACTTGCTTTAAGCACTCCTGTATCTCCCCCATAGAGATAGGTCTACCATTGAATTTTTGTGCCAGCTCCATTCCACGTTCCAGTGTTCTATTGGCTATGGTAATTTGGTTCACACCATTGTTCAGAAGATGCCTACAGGCCAACTCTGCCATTTCACCGGCGCCAATAAGTAATGCCTTCTTGGCATGCAAAGTCCCGAATATCTTTTTACCCAATTCTACTGCGGCAAAGCTGATAGAAACTGCACTATCCCCTATCCCAGTTTCAGTTCTCACACGCTTGGCAACAGAGAAGGACTTATGAAGAAGCCGATTTAATATAACGCCACAGCCTTTATATTCAAGAGAATTACGGTAAGCCTCCTTGATCTGTCCCAGTATTTGAGGTTCTCCCACCACCATAGAATCCAGACTTGAGGCTACCCGAAAGAGGTGCTTCACCGCTTCTCTAGATATATGCACATACATGCAGCTTTCAAATGTATTTGGAGAAACACCATGGTGTTCACATAGAAGGCCCTTAGCCCGCTGGATAGCCTCAGAGGTACTGGAAGCAGTCATGAGAATTTCCACTCGATTGCAAGTGGATAAAAGAAGGGCTTCGGAAATGGATTCTAGATCCTTCAAGGCCGTAAGAAACCTGCCAATGTCTGATTTGGCAAACGAAAGCCTTTCCCTTATTTCAATGGGGGCGGTTTTGTGATTTAATCCTACCAGTACAATGTCCATACGCTCAGATTAGCCAGCGTGAAAATTCGTGATGTCCTTTTAAGATGTAGTTTACCCCTAAAAAGGTAAACAAAAGGGCCATAAATCCGATGATGGCCATTATAGCAGCTCTCCTACCACGCCATCCCACGGCCAACCTCTCATGAAGAAGAGCCGCATAAATTAACCAGGTAATAAGTGACCAGGTCTCCTTGGGATCCCACGACCAATAGGTCCCCCATACATATTGAGCATAGATAGAACCAGTAACTATACCTATGGTGAGCATAGGAAATCCCAGGATCAAGCATCTATAATTGAGGTCATCCAGGATACCTAGTGAAGGAAGTCGATGGTAAAAGGCCCCAAATTTCTTGCTTTTAATTTGACGCTCTTGTATGAGGTACATGATACTCGCACAGAAGGCCAGGGCAAATGCCCCATTTCCCACAAAGGCAGTCCCCACATGGACAGTAACCCAGAGGCTCTTGAGTGTTGGAGAGAGGGGGGTCACCTCTCTGGGAAG
>DTXE01000210.1 GCA_012962595.1 Syntrophaceae bacterium
ATTTAAGCTTACCATAACCCTATTTTTAATCAAATTTAGCTGGTGTAAGCCTGACTCTCTTAATCCCTCTCCTCTTTCAGGAATGGAACTTTGATATCATTAAAAAGAAGAAAAGGGGTTGTTCATGCTCATATCATATGGGTAATTGTGAAGGGAAAGCATATTTTGTCACTCAGGGTAAAGTTTCCTATGGAGTTTGGATGTGAGTTCGCTGTTTGGCGTGAATTCCCTCATAGAATCATATACCATTAAGGCAAGTTCCCTATTTCCTTGCTGCAGATGAAGAAGCCCTGCTTTGTAAAGGTGGTCAGCACCCATATACTTTAAACCTTTATCGAAGTAGACCATCCCAAGGCCGAAGTGAGCCTTTGCATCATCCGGTTTTAATTCTATAGCTTTCATGAAGCTCACAATGGCCTTGTCATATAGTCCCTTTCCCGCATAGGCATGTCCAAGGTTGCTATGAGCCTCCGCATGATCCGGTTTTAATTCTATGGCCTTCTTGTAGCTGACAATGGCCTTGTCATACAATCCCTTTGATACATAGGCACCTCCAAGGAATATGTGAGCAGCTGCAAAATCCGGCTTTAACTCTACGGCTTTCTTGGACCATTTGATGACCAAATCCAAGTTACAAGACCTTGAACCTAATTCATCATAAGCCTTCCTGTACCAATCTATCGCTGTAAGTCCATCAAAGGCATCTTTCCTTGCAATCTTTATTTTGTTTATTTGTTCCTTACCCTTTGTCTGCGCCAGTTGCTTTTGCAGGTCAGCTACCTGTTTTGTGAGCCTTTCGATGTCTACCTGCATCTTCTTGTAGTCATCAAGTATCCTCCGGTCTTTTCGAAGTTGTTTTATCCTCTCATTTAACTGGCTGGTGTCAATGTCGGCTTTAACCTTGACTATTACACAGGGGCTCTCACCAATAAGGGAAACTTGCTCATCTACAACCCTTACCTTTACAATACCAGCGGTATATGCCTTTATCTCGTCTTTGGCCAGTTGAAGGTTCTTAACTATGGTTTCAGACTCCAGGTAGGTTCCGGCCTTTTCCAGACACATGGTCTTTGCTCTCAGCAGGGCCAATTTTCGGGCATCGTCCTTTGTATCATTATCGCCCATGATGTGCCTGCCCTCACCCCAAATAGTAACTATCTCAGCCTGTGCCGGTATCGCTAGGATACACAAAAGAGTGGATAGAATTACAAAAACTTTCAACTTGAACAAATTCATATCAATACCCGACAGGAATTTAGCACAAGATTAGGTTAGTAGACAAGAGATAAAAGCTCTATTATAATTACCCAAGTTCGGGATAACAGGCTTAGCTTTCTCATTAGGCACAACCTTGAAAAGGAGGGCTAAAAATTATGAAGACATATACTGCTGTCATTGAACGGTGTTCTGATACTGGACTGTATGTGGGATATGTACCTGGTTTTCCAGGGGCTCATTCTCAAGGAGAAACATTAGATGAACTTAAACGGAATCTCCAGGAGGTTATAGAAATGTTACTTCAGGATGGAGAGCCTGAGCTGGAGGGTGAATTCATTGGAACACAAAATATTATGGTTGTCTGATTATGAGAAAGTATCCTGTTCTAAAACCTCGGGAAGTCGTAGCGATTCTTGAGAAATTAGGATTTTCAGAGGTTCGCCAAAAAGGTTCTCATAAACAATATCGCCATCCTGATGGAAGGTGTACCACAGTACCTTTTCATCGAGGAAGAGACATCTCACCAATATTATTAAGACAGATAGCGAAAGACATTGGCTTAACAGTAGAGGAGTTATTAGAGCATCGGTAAAATTGCCTAACTTCTCACTCAAGAAATTCAGAGTTAAACTTATATTTATTAAATGTATCTCACAATCTTTCAAATAGGATGGTATACATTAGAGCTTTCCCTCGGTTATAAGCTCAGCCCTTATATCATCGTAGTTCCTAAATCCTATAGCTGTTCTTTCCGCCTGGTCTAGGTCAAGAGCGTCCTTTAAGTCCTCAATATATTCCAATAATTTTTTATATTCAGCCAAACTCAGAATAACAGCCATTTTTTTACCTTTACCATCGATAATGTATTCCTTTGGCTTAACCATCTATTAACCTCCGTATTTATTAACATATAACTAATTTATTTTAGTCCAAAAGTCAACCAAAAGCACCAATTTGGCATCCGTTATCCTGTCTCTTAGGGTTAGAGAAAAGTAGAAAAGGTTAAACTTAAAGTTATTAAATTTAAGCTTGACATAACCCTATTTTTAATCAGATTTAACTGGTATAAGCTTGACCCCTGAATCTCCCTTTTCTTTTGTTGCAGGCGATCTCTTTGCTGACTTGGAGCCTCAAGGAATTTCCATTACATTTAGTCATCTGCCTATGCTATTATTATTAATCGAAAAATTGTCTTGAAATGATAGGGAATATCCAGGAATCGAAGAGCGCCATTCTTTACAGATGTGATGGAGAGGTCTATGCCATCCATGATTTTCTAAAATATAACATGG
>DTXE01000211.1 GCA_012962595.1 Syntrophaceae bacterium
CTAAAACCTCTTTAGTGTTATCCGTTGAACCATCGTCAACAACAATAACCTCTATATCCTTAAATGTTTGATCTAAGGCGCTTTGGACTGCTTGGCCAAGAATCCCATGTGCCATGGCCTCCATTGCTGCCACTCCCATTGTTTCTTGAAGACTAGGCTGAACAAAAACTTTTGCCCACGCATAATAATTTTCCACTTCTTCGTGAGCCTTAGCCCCTTCCAAGAAAACAAAATCCTTTAATTGCAGATCTTCTGTCAATCTCTCTAGTTTAGCTCTCTCCTCACCATCTCCCACTATTAGGCATTTAAAATGATTTCTTTTCTCTTTAAGAATTTTACAGGCTCTAATTAAATACTCTAAACCCTTAACTGGATGGAGGCGCGCTACTGAAAGAATAGTACTATCTTTATGTAATTTTTTTTCTTGAGAAGAGAGGAAATTGGAATTCACCCCACAATGGATAACTTCAATTTTTTCAAGTGGAATGTGAAAGGCTTTATGGATATACTTTTTGTTATATTCTGAAATTGTAATCACTTTTTTAGCTATTTTCCCTCGATCCTCAAAATCCTCAGAGGGCTCTTCATAGATGTCATAGTATCCATGGGCAGTGAAGGTATAGGGAATATTCAATAGCATGGAAATTAACATAGCATATTCAGAAGCAACACCCGCAAAATGGGAATGAATATGATCAGGCTTTGATTTGCTAATAGGTAAGGCATAGATAACTGCCATCTTTAAGAACCATAGTGTCCCTTTTTTTCGCCTCCTTAGGGCAAAGAGAAAGGTTCTTATATAAGACAAAGGGAAACGTAAAAGAAAGTAAAGGTGAAACAGATAAATTCGAATTTTATTGACACCTTCTAATGGTGGGAGATAATGGGTTTCCTGGGCCAAAAGCTGGCCACCTCGATGAGAAACTCCATCATCGATTTTTCTCCGGGCAAATATTTTAACCTCAAGACCCTGTCTTTTAACTTCAAGTATCTCATTTATGATAAAGGTCTCCGAAAGTCTGGGAAAAGAATCAAGAAGATATGCCACTCTTTTCAATTGTATACCTTTCCTTATGAAGCTAAAGTTCTCCTCTCACCAGCAACCTCTTGGTAAACCTCTTCTAGCTGTTGTCCTATCACGCTCCAGTCATACTTCTTTTTAACCAGTTCTCGCCCATTTTCACCCAAGCTAATACATAAATTTCTATCGGAAAAAAGCCTTAGAATTGCATGTGCGAAATCTTGAGGTCTATCAGCAATGAATATATCCTTTCCATGCGTAACCTGGATGCCCTCACAGCCTGTCGGGGTAGAAACGACCGCCTTTCCCATGGAGAGGGCTTCCAAAATCTTTACTTTAGTACCACCTCCAAGCCGCATGGGTACAATAGATACAGTAGCCTTTTTTACCCATCGTCTTACATCATCTACGAACCCTGTTACTATAGTATTTTCATCGGATAACCGCTTTACTTTTTCATTTTGCCCAATCCCTCCCACGATATAAAATTTGACGTTTGGGATCCTTTGCTTAATTAACGGAAAAATATCTTTGTGGAAAAATAACATTGCGTCTATATTTGGGGGCCAATCACTTCCCACGAAAACAAGACTAAAAGGCTCCCAATGACAAGAAATTATATCTTTAAAAAATTCACTATCTACACCGTTAGGGATAACAGAAGCTCTTGTACTAGGAGCAATGGATAATAAAACATTTCTATCTTCCTCTGAAACAGTTAAGCATCTGTCAAAAATTCTCAATACGTGCCTTTCATACCGAACCATCTTTTTCCATTCAAAGTAAGTATAGATTCTCCAGCGAAATCCAATAGCGTGTCTAAATTTCCTATATTCAATTAAAGAATCCACATCATGGAGATCCAATACCATAGGGATTTTCGGATTGATTTTTTTGATTTCAGCTCCTCGATAGGCAATATTCGATACTTCTACCTGAACCAAATCAAATTGTTCTAAATCAAGTTCTAAGAGTTTTTCTCGGAAGCTAGCAAAATGACGGAGTGTGCCTTGGACAGTTTGTGGGTATTCAAATAAAAGATGCCGCATCTCTCTGACACGTTCCCAGTTTTTTCTTCCTACTATTCTGGCAAATAAACCATTGTTTTTAACTACAGGTTTAGGGCAAAATTGGTAAAAATGTACTTTTTTGCAAATTCCATCTAAACTTGATGAGTTAATCTCGACCCCAGGCCATCTCGTGCTAAGAAGTATTATCTGATGTCTTTTAGAAAGTTCCCGAATAAGACAGTATACCCTTGTAGGCGACCCACCTGGTGCATGAAAGCATGGAAAGACATCGGTTATGAATAATACCCTCATAAGAACTCATTTCCTCAAAATAGGTACCATGTTTGATTATATTTTAAGTATATTCATGACACTACTAACCAGAATAAACTTATATTTTTAACCTATGCACTCCCTTGGGGCAATCACCGAAACGTCTAAGCACAAAATCTCTTAGTCCCAAAAGTTGAGCCTTGACCTGAGGCTTTTTAACGCATCGGTAAATATCCCAATATATTCTTTTCACAACCGGATATTCTTTTAACTTCAGGCATGGAAAAAGTTCTTTAACTACATGTTTGTAAACATCCCACCTTTTAGAAAATGGTAAATTTCTTTGAGCCCAAAGGAGTCGATTTCTGATATAAAAATATCTGAATAAAGGTGAGTGGTTTCCGCCAAAAGAAGCCGACACTTTATGCCAAACTTTTGCTTTTGGAACGTAAAGACATTTAAAACCAGCTCGCCTTGCACTATAGCACCAGTCAGTTTCTTCCCAAGTCAAGAAAAATCTTTGGTCTAATAAGCCGATTTTACTCACAAGTGCCGTTCTAAAAAATAAACTACATCCACAGGCATAATCTACTTCTATCATTTGTTCAAACTTATTTTCGTTATCCAATTGGTTCTCCCCTATAATATAAAACTTTCCGATATTTTGATTCCACTTGGCTCCTGCATCCCAAATTCTGTTTGGCTCTGAGTAGTAATATATTTTTGCTCCAAATATTCCAGCTTCCGGATATAGCTGGCTTGCCTCTACAAAGGCATTGAGTAATTGAGGGTCAACAACGGTATCGTTATTGAGTAAAAGAACATATTCAGCACCATTCTTAATAGCATATCTGATGCCGACGTTGTTGCCCTCAGCAAAACCTAGGTTTTTACCATTTTCTATTATTACCACATCAGGAAACTCCTGCCTAATTTGCCTAACTGAATCATCCGTGGAGCCATTGTCAACCACAATGACTTCAAAATTGGGGTAATCGAGCTTGAAGACAGACTCCAGGCATTCAAGGGTGTCTTCCAGTCCGTTCCAGTTGAGGATTATGATGGAGACTTTGGGATAGCTCATAGTATAGGGATTAGGGTATAAAACATAGCGTATAGGGGTTAGGGATTAGCCAACGAATTTCGGATTGCGGATTTCGAATTTCGGATTGGGAATTCTAAGTAGCGTATAGCAACGAGTAAATAGTGGAAAATAGAAAATTAGTAAATGGAAATTGGGTAATTTAGTTTTGTAATCTTCTTTCATCTTATTGAGTATGTGAAAAGTAAAAAGCTC
>DTXE01000212.1 GCA_012962595.1 Syntrophaceae bacterium
CTTTTTCAAGGGCATAAAGCAAAAAAGAAATCCTCCTGCCTATATTGCATTTTCATTCTTCTTTGTGGCCCGAAGGGCCATGAGGGTTTCACCATTACCAACAATATGGTTATTTAGAATAAAGCTCTACGATAAGCTGTTCTTGGATGGGCATAGTCAGATCTTCTCGCACAGGTAAGGAATTAACACTTCCCTTAAATCCCTCTTTATCCATTTCTAGCCAGCGAGGTATGCCTCTGGGTGCCATTGCTTCCAGCGATTCAGTGATAGAACCAAGCATGCGACTCTTCTCCCTTATCTCAATGATGTCTCCTACCTTAACAAGATAAGAAGGGATGTTTACCTTGTGACCATTGACAGCAATATGGTTGTGCCTGATTAGCTGACGGGCCTGAGACCGGGATTGAGCGAAGCCCAAACGATAGACAACATTATCCAATCTCCGCTCCAAGAGGATCAATAGATTCGTCCCAGTTATCCCCTTCTGTCGATCAGCCCTTTTAAAATAGCTGCGAAATTGCCTTTCCAAGACCCCATACATCCGTTTAACTTTCTGTTTTTCTCTCAGCTGCAAACCATAATCTGTAAGCTTCCCCTTACGATGACCGTGTTGACCAGGTGCGTAACCCCTTCGTTCTATAGAACACTTATCTGAGTAGCACCTGTTACCTTTAAGATAAAGCTTTAGATTTTCTCTCCTACAAAGTCTACATACAGCTCCTGTATATCTCGCCAAAACAGGTCTCCTTTTCAGTCTTATACTCTTCTTCTCTTTGGGGGACGACAGCCGTTATGGGGTATGGGAGTCACATCCCTAATCAGACTCACATGGAATCCGGATGCCTGAAGTGATCTAAGGGCTGCCTCCCGGCCTGAACCTGGTCCTTTTACATACACCTCAATATTCCTTACACCCTGCTCCATAGCCTTTTTAGCCGCATCCTCTGCAGCTACCTGAGCAGCGAATGGCGTACCTTTCTTAGAGCCCCTGAATCCTCTGCTCCCTGCACTGGACCAAGCAATCACATTACCGTCCATATCGGTCACTGTGATGATAGTATTATTAAATGTGGCCTGGATGTGAGCGATGCCATTCTGGATGTTCTTTTTTTCCTTCTTTCTGGTAGTCTTTTTAGGTGACTTAGCCATTATTCCTCCTAGGCCTTTCGTATGGTTTTCTTCCGGGTACCTATAACAGTCCGACGAGGGCCTTTTCTGGTCCTGGCATTAGTATGGGTCCTTTGACCCCGTACAGGCAACCCCTTCCTGTGTCGAAGACCCCTATAGCAGCCTATATCCATCAAACTTTTAATATTGGTAGAAACTTCTTTTCTCAGATCACCTTCTACTCTATACCCTGCATCGATGATCTTTCTTATATTTGTCACTTCTTCATCAGTTAATAGGTCGGTCTTCTTATCAAAATTGACCTGAGCTGCTTCCAATATCTTTCTAGCGCTTGACCTGCCAATGCCATAGATATAGGTCAAACCTACCTCTATCCTTTTACCCTTGGGCAAATCTATACCTGCAATCCTTGCCAAATTCTCTACCCCCCACTTAGCCAAGAGCAAAGAGCCTTGAGCAGGAGGTTATTAGCATCGGCTTTCCGCTCTATGCTCTCTGCTTTCAATTTATCCCTGTCTTTGTTTATGTCTGGGATTTTCGCAGATAACCCGGACCACCCCTTTGCGTCTTACAATCTTACACTTTTTACAGATTCTCTTTACCGAAGGCCTGACCTTCATGATATATCTTCACCTATTTGGA
>DTXE01000213.1 GCA_012962595.1 Syntrophaceae bacterium
AACTGTCTCAAACTGATGCAACTAGACAAAAGCATTATTTTTTCAAAAACATATGAAAAACAATCTCAAAGCACAATAATTGACCTTAGGGCAAGGTTAAATGTGTTGACAGTGAGAAGAAGGTTACATAGAATGGAATGATATGTGTGGCATAGTAGGGTATATAGGCCAGAAGGATGCCGTTGGTATTATACTAAACTGCCTTAAAAAACTGGAATATAGGGGTTATGATTCTGCAGGGATTGCCACGGTATGTGAGGATAAGATTGAAGTAAGACGGGGTATGGGTAAGATAGCGGAGTTGGAGTTCCGTATAACTGAAAAACCCCTCACAGGTACCATAGGCCTTGGGCACACACGTTGGGCCACCCATGGTATACCATCTGACAGGAATGCCCATCCTCATGTGGTAGGAGACCTTGCTGTGGTGCATAATGGTATAATTGAAAACTACCTTACCTTAAAGCAAGATTTAGAGTCAGAAGGTTGCGTGTTTACCTCGGATACCGATACAGAAGTCATACCACATCTCATCCACAAATGCATACTTAAGGGACTGAAGTTAGAGGAGGCCGTGATAAGGGCCTTGAGCTATATTAAAGGTTCTTATGCCTTGATTGTATTAAGGGGGCAGGAACCTCAGAAACTAATCGTCGCCAGACAAGAGAGCCCATTGATAATTGGTGTGGGTGAAGGAGAATACTTTATTGCCTCCGATATACCTGCGCTTCTGAGTTACACCCGCAAGGTGATGTTCTTAGATGATGGAGACATAGCGGTTGTTAAAAGCCATGGGGTGGATATCAGGAAGTTGAATGGCACATTAGTTACCAGGCAGATACAAGAGGTCCACTGGAGTCCTACTTTGGCCGAAAAGGCGGGGTATAAGCATTTTATGCAGAAGGAGATATTTGAACAGCCACGCGCAATTATTGATACCTTCAGAACTAGAATCCGAGCAGGTAGAGAAATTTCCTTTGAGCCCCTTAACTTAACCAGAAAGGGCCCCCCTTCTATAAATAAGATATTCATCGTGGCCTGTGGCACATCATGGCATGCCGCCCTGGTAGGGAAGTTTATGATTGAGGAACTGTGCCGAATCCCAGTGGAGGTAGATCTCTCCTCTGAATTTAGATACAGAAACCCTATACTGGATGAAAGATGCCTATTAATTTTAATATCGCAATCCGGGGAGACAGCCGATACACTTGCCGCTTTAAAAGAGGGAAAAAGCAAGGGTACTAAAACACTGGCCATCTGTAATGTAGTGGGGAGTAGTTTGGCCAGAAACGTGGATGATGTACTTTATACCTATGCAGGCCCTGAAATAGGAGTCGCATCCACCAAAACCTTTACTACCCAGCTTGTGGCCCTTTATCTCCTGGCTATTCACCTGGGAAGGATGTTAAATCGTATTGATATGGATTATGTTGAAAGAATGATAAAAGATTTGGTCAGACTCCCCCATTTAGTGGAAGAGGTTCTGGACAGGGAGGAGGAGATCAAGTCCCTAGCCAAAACCTATGTTCATTATGACAATTTCCTTTATCTAGGCAGAGGTATTAATTATCCTATTGCACTGGAAGGGGCACTGAAATTAAAAGAGATTTCCTATATCCATGCAGAAGGATATCCAGCTGGTGAGATGAAGCATGGTCCTATCGCTTTAATCGATGAAGGAATGCCTGTGGTCGTTTTAGCGCCTAAAGGAAACACCTTCCAGAAGATCATGAGTAACATCGAAGAAGTTCTTGCTAGAAGAGGGAAAATCGTGGTCTTAACTCAAAAAGGGAATAAGGAACTGATATATAAGGCAAATTCTGTGATCTATATTCCTGAATCAAACCCACTCTTAATACCCATCCTTTTGACTGTACCTTTACAGCTCTTGTCTTACCACATCGCTACCTTAAGGGGAACAGATGTAGATCAACCAAGAAATCTAGCTAAGAGCGTAACTGTAGAATAATTGTTAAACCCTTTTGACAATACTAGTAAATAACTCTCTTTTTACATAGTCTACTTGGGTAATGTGTGGGCGCTTTAAAATCTCACTTAAGGAACTCGAGATACCTCCTCCTACCAATGGCCACATGTTATTATCTATGTGCTAAAAGCTTTCTATAGATTTCCTCGGCCTTTTCGAGGTCTTCTTGGGTATTGATATTAAAGAATGCCAGGTGATCAGAATCAAATGGTTTAATTTCATGTTCTTCAAGGTAATACACTCTTACCTTATCATAAAAATTTCTTATTCTTAGATTATCCCTATCAATTGGCCTAGGAGAATTGATAAGCTCCTTTATATAAGGTAGGCATCCTTTTGAATATATGGCATGTAAGGATTGCAATCTTCCTTGGATTTTTGGAACTACTACATCATAAGCCCCCGATAGATTTATCATATAGTAGATCAATTCTGACTTTATAAAAGGCATATCGCAGGCGATAGTAAAGGTACGCTCATTAGATGCATAGGTAAGGCCAGTATATATCCCACCTAGCGGACCCAGACCTGGTATAATATCCTGAGCAATTTTAATGTTAAGGTAGGCGTAATCCCTTGGGGTATTGGTGATGATGATGATTTCTTGAAATATCTGTCTAAATATTTGGGTAATTTGATCGATGATTCTTATACCGCCAATCTGGATAAAGGCTTTATTGATTCCATATCTTCCACTTTTGCCCCCAGCTAAGATGGCCCCCGTTATATTCCCATGCTCTAATTTCATGTGAAAATAGCTCCTCCAATCTATAGGCAGGAGGATTTTGGCACATTACTATGAGGAGTTTTTTAAGTAACGAGATATTTTGAGGGTCTATCTTGAACAGTTGCAATAGGTCACTCTCTAACGTTTTGTTTATCGCCGTAGTCAACTTCATCACATAGTCCTCTTCTCCTCCCTCTAAAAAGAACGGATAAGCTCCAAAGTTAAGGTACTCATCAAAATATTTCAGGGGTTTTATCTTAGAAATTATTTTAAAGGCTTCTTGTGTATGATTATTCAAAAGTGCATCAAATGTTATGCTTTCTAGTTTCAACTCTAGTTTCAACTCTAAAAATTCTCGAAAAGACAAAATAGGAGCATGATAGACCAATGCCCTTCTGCTTAAATCTGCATTTGCTAGTGCAATGGCACTTGAACCGGAAAAGACAACTTGTATATCAAAAAAATCATAAATGGTCTTTAGGTCTTGTTCAAAATCTTTTTGGTAGTGTATCTCATCAACCACCAATACTTTGATTCCTCTTTTTTGAAACTCCTCAGCTATATTTAAAAGTCGTTCCCCACCTATGAGAGGATTATCTAAAGAGATATAGACTTTTTCTGAGACATCCATCTCTAAGCTTTTTAAGTACTGTTTTAAAAGTGTTGTTTTCCCAACACCCTTTGCACCTTTAATCCCTATGAGCTTATGTTTAAAACTTATTTTGTCATAAATTGAGCGTCTGTAGCTAGGTACAGCTGAAGACTGGAAAAGATTTGAGTAGTAAAAAAGTGTCGTTATTAAATCCATTTAAGCTCTTTTATGTAGTGGAATGAAAATTATTATATCATATTATTTC
>DTXE01000214.1 GCA_012962595.1 Syntrophaceae bacterium
CCAGCAGAATTTCCCCATCCAAAGCCAGGCCACTGAACTCTTAGCCTTGCAGCATGTGATGAAGAAACTTAAAATGGGTGGCCGCTGTGGAATTGTGGTCCCTGAGGGTATTCTTTTTAGAGGAGATGCCTTTGCCCAGGTCAAAAAGGAATTACTCGAAAACTATAATCTTCATACCATTGTGAGCTTGCCTTCTGGTGTTTTTGCCAATGTCACCTCCTCTGGCCAGGGGCCAAAGACAAACCTTCTCTTTTTCGACCGAACAGGTCCTACAAAGGAAATCTGGTATTACGAACTTACCCCTCCACCCGGTGTAAAATACACCAAAGCCAGTCCTATTAAAGATGAACACCTTAGCGATGCTTATGAAAAATGGAAAACAAGGGCTGTTTCAGAAAATTCATGGATTGAGCCTGTGGAAAATATTGTTAAACGAGGCTATGACCTCACAGCAAAGAATCCTAATCGAATAGATAATTATGAACATCGTTCACCTGAAGAGCTGGTAGCTGGTGTGCTTGCTAAAGAAAGGCGAATTACGAAGATTTTAGAAGAAGTTAAAACGTTGCTTGAATCTGAGAAAAGGAAGGAGGTTTAAGGGAAAGAAAGTTTAAGGGTTTAAGGGTGAAAGGGATAGGATATGGATAGTTCAAGGGTTGAAGAGTTTCAGAGTGAAAGGGAAAAGAAGATTGAAAGTTTTGAGGATTTACATGTTTATCAGCGGGCGAGAGAGTTGACAAATGTTATCTATGGATTGACCCATAATGCTGACTTTGCTCGAGATTTCGGCCTCGTAGACCAAATCCGCAGGGCCTCAGTTTCTATTATGTCTAACATCGCCGAAGGCTTTGAGCGAGGGACAAATGCTGAATTTATTCAGTTTCTCTTTATAGCCAAAGGTTCTTGTGGAGAGGTACGTGCCCAGTCAACTATTTCCTATGATCAAAAGTATATTTCTCATGCGGATTACATCAACTTAGTAGATCGCTGCAGACGTATTAGTGGTATGCTGAGTAATCTAATAGGACACCTCAAGAGGTCTCCTTATCGTGGGGCTAAGTATAAGAAGCTACCTTATAAATCAATGGCGGATGAAATAAATGAACTTCTCAAAGAAATCAATAAAGATTCAAAAAAGAACCCTTAAACCCTTGAACTTTCACAACCTTGAACCCTTAAACTCTTGAACCTTAATGAATGTACGAGATATTTAGATATGAACTTCGATAATCTACCAAAAGGTTGGCAGGTAAAGCGGTTGGGGGAAGTTGCAAAAGTTTTTTCTGGTTCCTCTGCTCCGCAGGGAAGCCAATACTTTGAGAACGGTAAATATCCTTTTGTGAGGGTTCAAGACGTTGGGCTTTTTGGTCGGACTAAGAATCTGACAAACACCAAGGATAAAATTAATGACGAAGCGTTAAAGAAATTCCGATTAGTGCTTGCTAAGAAAGGCAGTATAGTTTTTCCAAAAAGTGGAGCTGCAATTCTTACCAACAACCGAGCGATGTTAGGGGTGGATGCATATGTGGTTGGACATTTAGCCATCATAGAGGCAGACGAAGAGCAAGTCTCAAAGGATTATCTGTATCACTGGCTTTGCAATTTTGATGTTGCCAGTTTTGTGAAAACCACATCGTTGCCTTCACTGCGCCTCTCTCTAATCAAAGAATTTGAAATCCCCTGCCCTCCCCTTCCCCAACAACGCCGTATTGTGAGACGGATTGAGGAGCTAACCAGCCGTATTGAAGAAGCCAAAGGTTTACGCCTTGCCGCCCAAAAAGAAACCGAAGCCATTATGCCAGCGGCTTTACATGAGATCTTTGGGAAAGCTCAGTTAGAGTGGGAGTCAGTAGCTTTAGGTGAGACCATTAAACTAACAAGTGGGCGGTTCCTCCCTGCAAAACAGATGCAAGACGGCGGGCCGTATCCAGTATATGGTGGCAACGGAATTGTCGGATATCACACTCAATATTTATTCGAAGAGTCCAAAGTAATTATTGGTCGGGTAGGTGCAAAATGTGGTTGCGTTCACATCACTCAGTCAAAGTCATGGATTACTGACAATGCCCTCTATGTTACTGATAAACTGAAGGATATAGTTGATGAATATCTTGCGCTAGCTTTACGGCATCTCAATCTAAATCAATTTGCCAAGCAAGCTGCACAGCCCGTAATTTCCCAGAAACTAATCAAACCCTTGAAAATCCCACTCCCACCATCAGATGAACAACGCCGCATCGTGGCCTATCTTGACCGGCTACAGGCCAAAGTCGAGGAACTCCGCCGTTTGCAAGAAGAAACTCAGAAGGAAATTGAGGCTATGAGAGCGGCAGTGTTGACAAAGGCTTTTGCGGGAGAATTATAAGAGGATAATTTTTATATAGTAGTGGCTTCCGGAATAATTGAAATAAAAATCTCTTCTTGCTCAAATCTATTCCGCAAGGTCTCTTTGTAGGTTTGCCAAAAAATGGCGTCGTGTTGTGTAGCAGACACTCTATAAATCTTAATTTCGTCTCGGATAATCCTGTCCCCGAACTTCCACCACCCTTCAATAGAACCTTCCGCTGGGATAATGGTAAGACCACCAAATTGCTTTATCAGCTCTTGGCGGGTTAAATCAAACTTGTGGGGCTCAATATTTCGACCATCATTGTATTTTAGTGGAATGTAGATATCATACTGAGGCACTCAGGTCCACCACTTGGTAGGGTATATAAGCATCCTCAAGAAGCTTTAGATCAGCTTTGCTTAAGATGTAGATATTATCTGGTAGGCATTGAAGGAAATTAGATGACCTTAATAACACATAGAATCCAATCTCATTGTACTCAGGATTTAACCTAATCTTTATCAATTCCGCTTTTTTCGACTTTTCTAAAAGTTCATCCACATCTATTATTTCATAGCCAGGAAGATACTCGCCAGACGTTGAGTTATAATCAAGTTGAGCGCATGAAGATAATCCAGATGTTACAGTGGACCAATACATACGACACCCCCTTAACCTATTCTTGCTCCCACCCTTCTTTAATAACTCTTTCTTGAAACCCTTCTACGGGGATAGGTATTCCAGGCTGGGTTCTGGTAATCCTTTTAACCTCTTTCTCTGTTTTGAAAATATCTGTCCTCTCAGTTGATTCTATTACAGCCCTTCTAAAGACTCCTATCTTTTCATTTTCGTTTCCTAGAAAAGTAGCTGGATGATAAGCCTTCCCTAACTCCAATATACCCTCATATTCCTTATAAAGTTGCCAAATTGTTTCCTCTAGACTTGACGGGATATCAATAACTTTTAGTCCAATGACATTCTGTGCTTCCTTTCTGCTAATCAGATAATCATGGGAGAATAGCTCCCTGGATAACACAGAAGCAATTCTATCAATCTCCCTCTCCGCTTCAGGAGACATATGAGTCTTTAATAGCTTTCTGGCTAAGATTCCAGTCTGCTCTCTTGCTCTATAGACTGCGCCTAAGGCTAAGGGATGAACTTTATCGGAAAGACTTTGGAACACCCTAGCTAAGGATGCATCCTCTCTCAGGTTTGCTCTCTGGATGCCTAAGTCTAAATACCCTAGGACATCTTCTACATTTACAGGCAAAAGATTTGTGGTTCCAGCTGGTTGTCCTGGAGCTGGGGGGTTATATGGTGACATGGTGGAAGGGTCTATTGGGCTTAACTGTCCCAGTTTCCCCATTATAATTTCGTTTGCGCCCAAAGCTATTAAGGTGGCACAACTATAAGCCTTGAAGGGAATAATTACACAGAATTTCTCACAGAACTCCCTTATCAAATTAACTAATCCCCATCCTGCTATGGTTATACCACCCGTGCTATATATGAATAAATCGAGCAACTGCCTGGTGCCAATTTTCGATAAGTGTTCAAACATTATGCTAAATACATCGGTGGCAATCCTTGTTTCATATCCCTTTCGGTCACCAGTTATATAGCAAACCAATTTTGATTTTCTCTGCTCTTCAATTGTTCTGATTAGGCGTAACCGATTCTCCTTAGACAATATTAGACCTCCCTTTTTGTACAATAACTAGCTTATACCATTTTTTGGAATCATACAACATTTTTTTATAAAATGAACTTGCAATCATTTTTTATTAATATAGCAAATTTCCCTCTAGAGTTCAATAGAAAGTCTAGGGAGGCTTGGGGGTCGCACCTTCATTTTTCATTTTACAAGGAGAAAAGGGTTGTGAGAAGCCATAGGATGGAATTATGGATACTTTTCATTTTTTGTGATATAGAAATGAATGGGGGGTGGTGGAGCACCGGTCCAGATACTGGGTATGAGATTGAGAAAATCCAGGGCGTCAGGATAGCGAAATTGCCCACAGGAGACCCTAAGCCCTCCTATACTTGACCCCTTTTCCATTTTGATATATGTTCGGTTCAGCATGGAGAAGGAATGGAAGATTTGCACACCTCATCAAGATAAGGTACAAGAACTCGCCTCCCAACTAAATATTCACCCACTTATTATCCAGGTATTGTTCAATAGAGGGATTGAAGAAAAGGATTCCATCCATAAATTTCTGTATCCTAGTCTTAAAGATCTTCATTCTCCATTTCACATGAAGGATATGGATAAGGCAGTAGATAGGGTCATAAAGGCTATTCTGAATAGAGAAGGGATAGTCATTTATGGTGACTATGATGCTGATGGAGTTACTTCAACCGCTTTGCTCTTGGACTTCCTTCAAGGATTGGGGGGTAACGTCTCTTATTACATTCCCAATAGACTGGAGGAGGGTTATGGACTGAACAGAAAGGCCTTAGATCAAATAGCCCGGTCAGGTACCCGACTTGTCATAACCGTAGACTGTGGAATAACTAATATCCAAGAGATAGAATATGCTAGAGGGCTAGGTATGGATACTATAATTACTGATCACCACGAGACACCGGTTGATTTGCCGCCAGCCTTGGCCATCCTTAATCCTAAACAGCCAGGATGCACGTTTCCTTTTAAGGAGTTAGCTGGTGTGGGGGTAGTTTTTAATCTCATCATTGCCCTTAGGGCTCGACTGCGTGAGATGGGATTCTGGAAAGATATCCCTGTTCCTAACCTAAAGAATTACCTGGATATAGTGGCTCTGGGAACTATAGCCGACATGGTTCCACTGGTAGATGAAAATCGGATTTTTGTAAAAATTGGGCTTACCCTCCTAACCAAAGGTTCAAGGCCTGGAATAGCCGCCCTAAAGAATGTAAGTGGTCTAGAGATGAAGGAGATAGAGGCTTCGGATGTGGGGTTTAAGTTAGCACCTAGGATCAATGCTGGAGGCAGGATAGGTGTGGCCAACGATGGAGTGGAACTCCTTATCGCCAAAGATAGGGATACTGCTCGGCCCTTCGCTGAGCGCCTAAATCAAAACAACCATCAAAGACAGAGGATGGAAGAACAAATCCTGTCCGATGTCCTAAGACACATTGATATGGATTCAAGTCTTCTTCAAAGAAAATCTCTGGTTTTGGCCTCATCAAAATGGCATCCAGGGGTAATAGGCATTGTGGCCTCAAGACTTGTGGAGCAATACCTAAGACCTGTAATACTTATAAGCCTTATAGAGGGTATAGGTAAAGGATCGTGTCGGAGCATTAAAGAATTCAATCTATATGAGGGATTAAAATCTTGTAGACATCTTTTGGAGGGATTTGGGGGTCACAAATATGCCGCCGGTATGACGTTGCTTGAAGGTAATATTACAGAATTTTACAGATTCTTTGAAGCTACTGTGAGGGAAAGCCTGCCAGATCGAGAGCTTTATCCCAAGATGGAGATCGATTCTATGGTAAATTTAGATGATCTAACGGAAACCTTCACTGAGCACTTATGTTTACTGCCTCCTTTTGGCATAGCAAATCCGGAACCTATATTTTGTACCTCAGGCCTTAACATTACGGATATCCAGGTGGTAGGAGAAAAACATCTCAAATTTAAGGCCTTCCAAGGTACTACACCCTTTGAAGTTATTGGCTTCAATATGGGCCACTATTACTCTTCCCTAAACTCATCTATTCAAATTGCCTTTGTCCCCCAGGTTAATATGTGGCAAGAAAAAAGGAGCCTGCGGCTCAAATTGAAGGACATAAAGATTAATTAACCTGCGTGATAGATACATCTAACCTTTCTCCAAAACCCCTTTCACTGTAAGGACAATTTTGTCTGCTTTGATGTCCTCCATCTTATAATATATTCCTCCTAAAGAGTCACAGATCTCTAGCATTTTACTGGAAGATGTAAGTCCACTTTCCGTATCTATTACTATGGACCTTATCCCAGATAGTCTTATCCAGTGAGCTATTTCCTTAGCCTCTTCTAAGGCATTTCCTCCTATAATATTCAAGAGGGAAGGCAGCCAGAAACGACGCAAGTTGGAGTACCAGAAGCGGGTTATACGCTGGGAATTGTCCAATGTTTGGTCTCCACCCATGGTTACATTAGCCTTCCCATCGGAGATGAGAACTAAAATAGGTTCCATATGTGAATCTTTCCGTATACTATTGGTTAGCACAACATGAGCTAAGTACAGTCCCTTGGAAAGCGGTGTATTCCCACCAGTAGGCAGTTTCTCCAGGCTTTTTTCGGCCAATTCTATACTAGAAGGTTGGAGGAACTAATAAACAGGCATCGCCCCGCCTAAAGGCTATCAGTCCAATTCTATCCCGTTTCTGATAGGCATCAATTAGCAAAGAGAAAATGGCACCTTTAGTCTCTATCATTCTTCTGTTGGCCCCCATGGAACCGCTAGCATCTACTACAAATAGAATAGTGTGGCCGATCTTTCTTTCCCTTAGTTTTCTTCGAATATCCGGAGGTTTAATTGCCAAGGCTAGGCCATCCTTTTCCCTGTACATCTGATACGGAGCTGCGGCCCTAATGGTTGCATCCAGTGCAACATCACATATTTTATCCTGGGGCATAATACTTCGCACATACTTTCCTGATCTATTCTGAACTTTTGCCCTGTCCCTTTTCCCAAAACCTTTCTTGACACACCCATCCCTAGGGAAGGTCAATTCCCTTACTTGAAAAGGGGCTCCAGTCTCAAATATCGCATCAGAAGAAACCCTCCGGGTTACCTCCTTATCTCCATTATTAAGCCTCTCAGCCACGGTGTTTTGATCTTGGCTTTGATTTTTCTGCTCTTTGTCCTTTGTGCCACATTGTTCAATGGACTGTTCTATCTTTTTCAGATCCACCATAGGCTTGAACGGTCTTCTTCCCATACGATGACTGAGTACTAGCCTTGCAGCCTCTTTAATATCTATATCTTCAATCTCCGTCCGTTCATGATATGAGGCCAAAGTTTTTGCTACTTTAAGCATAAAGATGTCGGCTCGATGACCATCTACACCCATATTAGTGGCAATCCTGGTAACCAATTCCAATATCCTATCACTATATGTTACTTGAGGCAGTATCTCCTTTGCTTTCAGAATAGCATCCCTTAATAGATCCTGTTGTTTTTGCCACCTATTCTCAAAGGCATATGGATCTCTCTCAAATTCCATCCACCTATGAACTATCTCCATCCTTTGTGTTATCTCAGTAATTCCTTTAATCTCCACACAAAGTCCAAATCTGTCCAAAAGCTGGGGTCTAAGTTCCCCTTCTTCTGGATTCATAGTGCCAATGAGGATAAAGCGTGCGGGGTGGGTGAAAGAAATCCCCTCTCTTTCCACTATATTGACTCCCATGGCTGCAGCATCCAGAAGTACATCTACTATATGGTCATCGAGCAGATTTACCTCATCCACATATAAGATTCCACGATTAACCTCTGCTAATATACCAGGTTCGAAGACCTTATGGCCCTGTTTTATGGCACGCTCTATATCGAGCGTACCAATAACTCGATCTTCAGTAGCTCCCAAGGGCAGATCTACTACATGTCTTCTTCTCCTGATTATAGGTAACTTTTCGCCTTTTGCCATTCTATTTCTGCATTCCTCACACATATTTTGGATATTGTAGGGATGGCAGTTAAATCTACAATCTTTTACCACCTCAATCTCGGGCAGTAGAAAGGCTAGTCCCCGTGCGGCAGTGGACTTGGCTGTCCCCTTTTCTCCCCGTATCAGAACACCTCCTAAATTGGGATTGATGGCATTAAGTATCAGGGCCTTTTTCATATCCTCCTGCCCGACAATGGCAGTAAAGGGAAAGACATTCATCTTACGCTCCGTATTTGGCTCCTGATCTCCCTTTCAGTAGCCTTTTATTCTCCTTTCTTCAGAATACTTCTTAAGGTACTTAAAGAAATCGCTGTCGGTGCCTAAGATAAGTGTGCTGTCCTTACCCAAGGTGTCTTTATAAATGTCCAAGGTTTTGACGAAGGAGTAAAAATCCGGATCCCTGCTGAAGGCCTCAGCATAAATCCTGGTGGCCTCTGCATCAGCCTTCCCCTTTATCTCTTGAGCCTTTCTGTAGGCCTCCGAGGTGATACGCCGCATCTCTTTTTCCTTATCACCTTCGATTTTTTGACTCTCCCCTCTACCTTCCGATCTGAATTTCTCAGCTATCTGTTTCCTCTCAGCAATCATTCTCTGATAAACTGTTTTCCTGACCTCCTCCACATAGTTAATCCGTTTGATACGGACATCCACCAATTCGATTCCAAACTTCGCCAGCTTGGGTTTGGCCTGTTCCAAGATCATCTGGGTAATCTTCTCTCTTCCTACCTTGACAGGTGGTATAGGTTGTCTTTTAAACCCCTCTAGCCCTACCTCAAAGATGTCCATCTCCCGGTTGGAGTTTCTCACAGCTTCAATTAGGGGGTAGGAGGTAATGGCATTTCTAACAGCGGGATCTATTATGTCATCCAGACGAGCCAGGGCAGCAGTCTCGTTATTTACCGATTGGAAAAATTTTAAGGGGTCTACGATCTTCCACCGTGCAAAGGTATCCACCCAGATGAAGGTCTTATCCAGAGTAGGAATCTGTCCTGCCTCCCCATCCCATTCTAAGAGATTCTTGGGGAAGTAGTTGGCTTGCTGAACAAAGGGAATCTTGAAGTAAAGGCCGGGTTCAGTAATGGGCTCCCCAACTGCCTTTCCAAATTGGGTAATGACCACCTGCTGGGTCTCATCCACCACAAAGGCTGCCCCACTAACCACAATAAATCCTATGATAATTAATATGATAAGTGAACCCTTGAATTTCACTTTTGCCCTCCTCTCTGGCCCAGATTTAAAAGGGGGATTATTCCCCTCTGTTCGGAGTCCACAATATATTTGCTACCCAGTTTGGGGAACACCTCATGGAGGGCCTCTAGATATAGGCGCCTTCGGGTCACATCCTTAGACTTGGCATACGCTTTCCAGAGGGAGATAAATCGGGCTGCATCACCTTTGGCCCGATTGACCCGATCCAGATAATATCCTTCAGCAGTCTTGATAGTCCTCTCAGCCTCACCTTTGGCTGCTGGTATAGCCTTATTGTATGCCTCTTTGGCCTGGTAAATCATCCTCTCCTTTTCTTGGAGGGCCTGATTTACCTCGTTGAAAGAGGGTTGGACCGGTTCGGGAACAGTGGTGGTCTTCATCTCTATGGTCACTAAGCTGATGCCTGTCTCAGCCTCGTTAAGTACATCTTGGAGAAGAACCTTGGCCTCGTTTGCGATTTCTTGCCTTTTACTAATTACCTCATTGATGCTGCGATCTCCCACCACCTGGCGCATGACGGCCTCAGAAAGGTCCCTCAAGGTACCTCTTACATCCCTTACCTTGAACAGGTATTTATAGGGGTCACTGATCCGGTATTGAATAATCCAGGGAACTACCCCCACATTCAGATCCCCTGTGAGCATAAGGGATTCTTCCAGATAAGCCTTTTGGGGAGCATATTCGGTTCTCACTCCAGCCCTAATGGTTCTGAGACCAAACTCCTCCTTGTACACCTTTCGCACTTTCACCTTAGTTACCTTTTCGATGCCTTTGGGTAGTTTGAAATGAAGACCTGGCTGGGTGAGTCGCACGTACTTTCCAAATCTCTGTACCACCCCCACTTCATCTACTCCCACGGTGTAAAAGCCTGTAAATACCCAGATAAAGGCCACGATGGCCACTGCAATCCAGGCACCGGGTACCTTTGGTATCTTTCCCTTGAATTTATCTTGAATATTTCTAATCCACTCTTCCAGAGGGGGTTGCTTATCAAAACTTCTTCCACCCATATCCTCCCAAGGCATAATAAACTCCTTTCATCAAAAACCTTTTTATTACCATATTTTAACTTTTGAACTATGTCAAGATAAAAGGGCTGCGTCAATCTCAGAGGAAATGCTTCAGAACTGTTAAAGGTGGGAGAAGGGGCTTTTCTCTTGACAGGGACTGCGTGTGTCAATTACCATTCCTTAGATATCTTATGGGAGATAAAAAATTTTGGAGAAACTGAATCCTCAGATTTTTAGG
>DTXE01000215.1 GCA_012962595.1 Syntrophaceae bacterium
ACTAAAGGAACCATCTCTTCCGGCTTGGTAGCCTTCGGCTACCTGTGTCCTCGCCTTCGCTCCGTTTTATTTTTATGATAAGAAATAATCAATCTATTCAATCGCCAATAATAAAAGAAAAATTAAGGTTGTCGCTCAGGCTCGTCCACGCTCTTGCTTTCGCAAGAGCAAGCCGAAATTTCCTCCACCCACCACCCCTAAAAATCAGAAAAAGGTTGACTTTTACTGGTTTATTTTGTATTATTTTGTTAGATTTTATGCTTCAATAAAAGGATATGATTATGAAAGAAAAAGAAATAATGACAGTCAAGCAAGTAGCTGAATACCTACAGATGGATGAACATACTATCTATAAACTTGCTCGCTCTGGTCAAATCCCCTCAATCAAAATCGCTGGACAGTGGAGGTTTAAAAAAGAAGTGATTGATAAGTGGATAAGTGAAAAGTCTCTGGAGAGAGTGTTACAGAATACTAAATTATCTAAACCATCTCTAAAGACGAGGAAATAAAAATGCCTAATCCTTTGAGTTCGATTACACCTCTGTTAGACCTTCTGGGTAAGGAGATAAAAATTCTTCCTGCCACTGGTGGAGCAGTTGAAGAATTACAACATCCCGACCAAGAGGAAATTGAGGATATTGTTATAAATAAGGATGTTGAAACTGTAACTTCTTTTGCAGAGACGCCAGAGCCAAATCCTCAAAACATTTATCGAAAAACTCCCCTTCTACCCCGAACGGAAAATCATCTTTTTCGATTTTTTATTGATGGTAGCATCCGCACTTATTTTTTAGGTACAGGCTTAGAAGGGACAAGGTCATTCCCTATAGAATTAGCCCAAATCGGTTCAGCAGTTATCAGAAGAGAAGATGATGGAGAGCTTCGGGTATTGGCTCATAAACACCGTATTATTTTACTATTACCGAAGCAAAATCAAGGAATTTCAGATACCGTATGGGAACAAATCCGAAAGGTCGAAAAGCCAGATTACCTCGAAGTGATTGATTTTACATTGCCTGATAGATTAGCCGATACTAAAAAAGACCCGCGTGATAAGGCAGGAGCAAAGGCAAGGTCTCTAATGCATAAATTAGAAATAGAACTTATCAAGTCTACTGATCCTTTTCGTAATGAGAATACATGGTTGATATTAGATGGAGCAGTTAAATTTGTTGAGGAGGATATCTGGAATTCATGGGAGCATAACCCTTATCTTATAGGAGTAGCAAAATCTTTTCGTAAAGACCCTATCTTTCAATTTGGACGAAGAGCCTCCCAAAGGAAAGACATAACCAGTATCCTTGCAGGTTTACCACATGCTCATAGGACAGTTGCTTTTAGTGCCTATGAGGGGCAGGTGGCATTCTGGTATGTTAGATTGAGAGAACAAAGAGAATTAGACTATCCTCTTATGGGTGTGGTAAAAGTAGAACTCCCCTGTCCAGATAAAAAGCCTGTCCCTTCAGAACTTGCTGACCTTATCTCCTCCGTGCTTGTAGCAGAGAGAAATGTAACCCCTTATGGTTTAGACAGAAGATGGCATTGTTCGCTTTATCCTATCCACATTGCTGAGCAGGTAATTAAAAATAGGTTCTTTTCAAGAGAGGTTTTAATGGGTTGTATTAAATGGCCAAAACCACAAATTGGAGGTGCATTATGAACGATGAAAGAAAGATTGAAGAGGTTGGTAAAACTTCTGCTACAGATAGAGACCCTAATACATCAGATAAGTTTACTTTCTGGCTTGCTCCAAAGGTTATAGTTAATCCCTTTGATATAGTGGAGGTTGAACAAGTTAGCCATGAGGAGAAGAGCAAGACATTTGGACTGGTTACTACATTAGAGCATAGGACAGATTCT
>DTXE01000216.1 GCA_012962595.1 Syntrophaceae bacterium
ATCACATCCTGGTGGATGAATTTCAGGACACCAATTTTTTACAGTGGTCAATCATTAAAAAACTTACAGAGGAATGGCGTGCAGGTTTTGGTGCCAAAAGGGAATTGATGATTGAACCTACCATTTTCCTGGTGGGTGATGAGAAGCAGTCTATTTACTATTTCCGGGGAGCAAATGTAGAGGTATTCTCCAATGCAAAAGACGAACTCAAACATTGGTTCCCTGAGAGCAAATTTTCCTATATTGAGATAAGGGATAATTATCGAAGCCTTCAATCCATAATAGATTTTACCAATAAGGTCTTCGGTCAGATAATGAACCCTAAAGATGAGGCGCCTGCCTGGAAGACACGGTATTCTGCATTTGAAAGGAGAAGAAAAAATGAGCATAGGGGTCGAGTGGAGATTATACTCACACATTGCGAAGGAAACATGGAAGAGAGGAGAGGGAAGGAAGCTGAGCTTGTGGCAAAAAGGATCATATCGTTGATTGGGAACCTATATGTTTATACCAAGGAAGAGGAAAAGAAGACATGTTCTTTTGGTGACATCACCATCCTTTTGAGAAAAAGGACGTACCTCTCACTCTATGAGCAAACTTTGAGAAGATTTGCTGTTCCCTTTGTGGTACTCAAAGGTGTTGGGTTCTATGAAGAGCCGGAGGTTGCCTTCTTACGCTCCTTTATTTCCTTTTTGGCAGACCCTTCAGATGACTATAATCTTTATTGTGTGCTCAAAAGTCCCCTTTTTGGATTCTCTGAGAGGGATTTATTTATGATAAACCAAGAGGTTGGCCCCTCCCTCTTCTATCGCCTTAAAAAATTCGGGGAAAAAGACCATAAAAGGTCAGGGGATATAAAATGCCTTGAAAAATGGCTACATCAATGTCATGAAATGCCCCTTTCCCTCATTTTAGAAGAAATGATGGGGGAAAGGCAGGGCTGGAGAGTATTCTGGCAATCCCAACCAAGGGCGAATGTGAAAAAATTCATTCACATAGTAGAGGATTTTGACCGGGAAGGCAGGCATATTTTGAGGATTCGTGACTATTTTGAAAAGAATATGGCCAAAGAAGAAGAGCCCAAGGCAAATGTGAGTCCAGAAGGTGTAGATGCCGTGAGGATAATGACTGTCCATGCTGCCAAAGGTTTACAGTTTCCGGTGGTATTTGTGGTGGGTCTGGACGAGAAAGTAGCAAAAAAGGATATAGAGAGTCTGTTGGTGGAAGAGAGAAGAGAAGGAGAGGTAGTCATAAGATATCAGCCTGAGTATTCCTTAAGAAGGAGCGACAGACTGTTCCTGGAAAAAAGATACAAAGAGGAAGAGGAGGAGAAACGCCTCTTTTATGTGGCAGTTACCCGTGCAAAGGATGCACTCTTTCTAAGTGGTATATGGAATACTCATCAGACATCAAGGCTTGGTTGGCTAAAGGAAAGCTTACATATAACAGAGACAGATAAGGGATTTAAAATAGGTGAAGAGATAGA
>DTXE01000217.1 GCA_012962595.1 Syntrophaceae bacterium
ATCCAATAACTTTTCCAGGTATGTTTGGTCATTTGGGTTTTGATATTTGGTATTGTTTGGGATTTGGGATTTTAATCCCTGCCTATATTGCATTTTCATTCTTCTTTGTGGCCTGGAGGGCCATGAGGGTTTCATGGTAGATTGCTTGGGGTGCATGGGCCGGAATAAAAAATCTGAATGTCAACCCTTAATGAGGTGTTAAAATGAGCAAAAGGCTCACATACCGGGAGTTGGCGGTAAAAGCCAAAGCTTTACGGAAGGAATTGCAGGAGAAGCAGAAGGATTTGGAGCAGGCTCGGGACAAAAACATCGAAAATGAAAAGCTAAGACTTTTCTATAAGGTTGCCTCTTTCATCACCCATGACCTAAAGAATTCTACATCTATACTCACTTTGGTCGTTAGAAATTGCCTGGAAAAGATCAAAGGTGACGAGTTCTTGGAGCGATCCTTTGAGGCTATTAGTAATGAAGTGGAAAAGATGAGGCAATTGATGGATATATTCTCTAATTTGCATCCCATAGAGTTTAAATTCCAAAAGTGCAACATCATCGACTTAATTGCAAATGTACTGATTAGGTTTGAGCCACTTCCCCCTGATGTTCAGATTGTACAGACTCTACCGGATCTGCCTCTGGTTTATGGCGATAGTAAAGCTCTAGAAACGGTATTCCTAAATGTAATTAAAAATTCCCTGGAGGCCATGCCCAGGGGTGGAAGGCTTGCAATTACCGCCGAATACATCGAGGCCAAAAATTCTGTTAAAATCACCCTTGCCGATACCGGTTGTGGTATTTCTGAGGCCTATTTGAATAATGGACTATTTAAACCGTTTCAACCACCAAGGATAGGGGGTTAGGAATAGGTCTCTACCAGAGTAAGGAGATCGTTGAAAGACATGGAGGGGAGATAACCCTGAAAAGCCGGCTGAATCAAGGGACAGAGTGCATTATCACTTTACCCATTATCCAATAGGGAAAAATATCTCTCCATTATTTCCTAAATTAATCCAAAAATATTACCTCAGAGATGGGAATCCCTGAGATGTGGGGCAGGTTGCCCCATTTTTTAAAAGCGCTATTAATTAACTGTAATACCTGGATATTTCAAATTTTCTCAATATATAGTAGGGCAACTTGCCCCATTTCTTAAAACCATGTTTAACCTACGGGAGTTAATAGTCATCTTAAAATTGTTTGGAATAAAGTAGGGCAACTTGCCCCAGTTTTTTTAACTTTTTGGTTTACCAATATCAGAAAATCCCGTGCAGAGCTCCAAAAATCTGTCATACCTTCAAATAGCTACGGGCCTCCCCCTTTATTTTTCTCTAACTTGGCATAGGTATTGCGAGCTACACAAAATCTATCAATGGAGGGTCAACCATGGAGAAACCAAAGGTTCTGATGGTGGATGATGATAAGAATCTTGGAGAACAGGTCAAACGCACCTTAGAAAAGCGCTATGAGGTGTTTCTATCCGAAGATGGAAGGGATATCTTACACATAATTCAAAGGAGAAAGCCACATGTTGTACTGTTGGATCTTCATCTGCCACCCGACATCACTAGCACCAAAGTAGGGATGGATATACTTCGAGACCTGGTGGATACCAAGATTGAGAGTAAGGTCATAGTAATTACCGGGAGTAATGATAGAAAGGATGCCCTAACCGCTATAGATATGGGGGTGTATGATTATATCAATAAGCCCATTGATATCGATGAGTTGGAAGTAATACTAAAGAGAGCGGTCCATATCCACAGGCTGGAATCTGAGGCTAGAAGTTTACAGCAGAGGCTGGGCAAAGAATATGTTTTCGAAGGTATCGTTGGAAGTTGCCCCCAGATGCAACAAATCTTCACCATCATAAGAAGGGTGGCCCCAACCAACTCCACTGTATTGCTGCAAGGCGAAACAGGAACCGGTAAGGAATTGATTGCCAGAGCCATACATCAACAGAGTTTCCGAAAAGAGGGGCCATTTATAGTCATAAACTGCGCTGCTATCCCTGACAGTCTGTTAGAGAGCGAGCTTTTTGGCCATGAAAGGGGTTCTTTTACCGGTGCCTTTAGCAGAAAATTGGGAACCATTGAATTGGCTCAAGGGGGCACTCTGTTTATGGATGAGATAGCAGAGCTTCCCCTCCCACTTCAGCCAAAGCTCTTGAGATTCTTGCAGGGATCAGAAATCCAGAGGATAGGCGGCAAGGAGAAGATAAAGGCCGATGTGAGGGTCATTGCTGCAAGTAATAGATATCTAGAGGAGGCAGTAAGGATGGGAAGTTTCCGGAAAGATCTTTACTACCGCTTAAAACTGATAGTTATCGAACTGCCTCCTTTAAGAGATCGAGGGAACGATATCCTGCTTTTGGCAGAGCACTTTTTGAAAAGGATGAATAATGGTTTGCGCGTGAAAAGACTCACATCTGGTGCTAAAAGGGCTTTGATGCAAT
>DTXE01000218.1 GCA_012962595.1 Syntrophaceae bacterium
ATTAGGAGGTTATCCTTTTTATGGTAGACTCAATGCTTGCCTTTGACACCACTCCCGTTATCTGGTCAAATACCCTACCATCTTTAAAAAATATAAGAGTTGGTATGGCCCTAATTCCATATTTACCCGGCGTAACTGGATTTTCATCCACATTGCACTTGGCGATCTTCAATTTGTTGCCGTATTCCTCCGCCAATTCTTCCAAGATAGGCGCTATAGCATGGCAAGGGCCACACCACGCTGCCCAAAAGTCCACCATAACAGGGGTATCTGATTTGAGAATCTCTGCTTCAAAATTGTCATCTCGAACGTGAAATATGTTTTTCGCTGCCATGTCCAACATCCTCCATAATATAATAAGAATTCATTTAATTGAGAAGCATACAATTATGGGTAACCCCTTGTCAACCTCTTGTTTTCATCAAGTGGGCAATAAATCACATCCCCTTGATGCACCTTGCACATAGGGCCAGAATATGCTAAAAATTGAAAGTCTTTTGGCCTTGCAATTTATTTTACTGGGAGGAATCTATGAAAAGAGAACCAGCAGTAGCCGATCAGTTTTATCCTGCTGATAAACCAAGCCTGACCAGACAGATAGAATCCTTTATGAAAGAGGTTGAAGCCAAAGAGGACGTTATGGGGGTAGTTTCACCTCATGCAGGGTACATATATTCCGGTAGGGTAGCTGGGGCGGTCTTTTCCAGAATTAATATCCCTGAGGATGTAGTGATACTAGGACCAAATCATAGGGGGTATGGTGCAGATTGCGCTATTATGACCACAGGCACCTGGAACATGCCCCATGGACCAGTTGAGATAAATTCTACCTTGGCCCATCTCATGGTAAATAATTCAAGGTACTTAGCGGATGACTATAAGGCCCATCTTCACGAACACTCATTAGAAGTGCAGGTACCATTTATTCAATATGTTAGACCTGATTTTCGATTGGTGCCCATCACCATGGCAAAAGCCGATTTTAAGGTGTGTGAGGATATAGGCCTGGCGATAGCCAAGGCCATCAGGGATTATGGCAAAAAGGTGCTTATGGTAGCTAGTACCGATATGACCCATTATGAATCTCAAAAGGATGCTGAGCGTAAGGATCACAGGGCCATTAAGAAGATACTGGAATTGGATGCCAAGGGGCTTTTAGAGACTGTTATGGCTCATGACATTTCTATGTGTGGGGTAATTCCTACTACCATTGTTCTCGTTGCCTGTAAGACATTAGGGGCCACCCAGGCCCACCTGATAGAGTATGCCACATCCGGTGATATTACTGGAGATTATTTCCAGGTGGTAGGGTATGCGGGCCTCATAATAAAATAAATATGCAAGAAGTAAGGACCAGATTTCCTCCCAGTCCAACTGGATACCTTCATATTGGAGGTGCCAGGACTGCCCTGTTTAACTGGCTATTTGCACGACATCATAAGGGTAAATTTATATTGAGGATTGAAGACACAGATGTGGCTAGGTCTAGCAAAGAGGCCCTTGAGGGCATTTTAGAGGGCCTTAGGTGGTTGGGCATCGATTGGGATGAAGGTCCCTATTTTCAATCTCAGAGAATAGGTATCTATGGGGAGTATGCTGACCGGTTGTTAAGGACTGGAAAGGCCTATTGGTGCCACTGTACTCCAGAGGATCTGGAAGAGAGACGAAAATTGGCCCTGGCTCGAGGTGACAAGCCCAAATATAATGGGAGGTGCCGTGATTTAAATTTAGAGCGGGCCCATAATGCGGTTATAAGATTTCGATCCCCCCTATCTGGGAAGACTGTGGTGGAAGATTTGATCAAGGGATCTGTAAGTTTTGATAATGAGGAATTGGATGATTTAATTATCCTGAGAAGTGATGGATACCCCACTTATAACTTTGCAGTGGTGGTAGATGACATCACCATGAATATTACCCATGTTATTAGGGGCGATGATCACCTGAATAACACACCTCGACAGATACTCATTTATGAAGCCCTGGGATTTCCTACACCTAAATTCGCCCATGTGCCTATGATACTGGGATCCGATAGAACCAGACTTAGTAAGCGACATGGGGCTACATCGGTGCTTGCCTATAAGGAAATGGGCTATGTTCCTCAGGCCATGATCAATTACTTAGTGAGATTGGGTTGGTCTTATGGAGATCAGGAAATATTTTCTATGGATGAGATGATTGATAAATTCTCATTGGATAATATAGGGAAGTCATCAGGCATCTTCAATCCCCAAAAGTTATTATGGTTAAATTCCCATTATATAAAGGAGGGGAGTCCTTACCATCTGGCGAAAGAGCTCCTCCCCTTTCTCAGAAAGAAGGGCTATCCGGTTGAGGATTTGAACTATGTAACCAAAGTTGTGATGACTCTCCAGACCAGGAGCAAGACACTAGTTGATATGGCCAATGCCGCTGAGTTCTATTTTAAGGAAGAGATAACCTTTGAGAAAAAGGCTGCCAAAAGGTTCCTCTCGCCTGAGATGCGTGAGGTGTTTCAGATGCTTATAAATGGATTACATGGACTTTATCCCTTTGATAAGGTCATGGCAGAAAAGGTTTTTAGGGACATTCAGACCAAGACAAATCTCTCCATGACTGCCTTTGCTCAAGGAGTACGGGTGGCCTTGACCGGAACCACCGTGAGTCCAGGGCTATTTGAGGTTATGGAGGTATTGGGAAAAGAGAGGGTTTTACATAGGCTTGAGAAGGCAATTGAATACATAGAAGCAGGTGATTAGGGGTTAGCGGATAGATATAGATCAAGGTTGCATATAATGGTTATCCGCTATATACTAAACACTACTCATTGGGGGATCGTCTAGCGGCAGGACAGCAGACTCTGGATCTGCTTACCGAGGTTCGAATCCTCGTCCCCCAGCCAATTTTTACTTACCAACAAAGGATTTCCCTTAGAAAGTCAGCAATCTTCAGAGAAATTAAAAAGATGAAGTCTCTCTTTGGATAATATTTTTAGGCTCACCTGACCTTAAAACCGGGTATAATCACCGTAAGACTCTGGTTAAGGAGATATGAAAAAGAGGGTATATCAGGACTCAATGAAAAGATGATTATTTTAGAGAAAAATCTCTGGTAGAGGTGGGTCAGAAAATACCTATTGATCCCGCTCCAGAGAAATTTGAGATTGACAGGTGGAGATGACTGTGCTATTGGAGGCTAATTTTGGCTGGTGCCAAGGATTGGCACGAGGAGGAGTTTATATGAAGTACCGAGGTACAGTTAAGTGGTTTAACGAGAGTAAGGGTTTTGGGTTTATTGCTCGAGAGAGTGAATCGGATGTCTTTGTCCACTTTTCAGCCATTCAGGGAGAGGGATTTAAGACCTTAAGAGAAGGGCAGAAGGTGGAATTTGACATAGTTGATAGTCCCAAAGGTCCCCAGGCAGCCAATGTAGTCAAGTTTGAATAGTTTATTTAAACCACTTGAATGCAGGAAGTCCCGGCAGATTCCATACTGTTCGGGGCTTTTCTTTTTGTTGACAATGTACAGCCAAAAAAGTAAATTACCATATCTCAAATAAAGGGGTTAATAGGATATGATAAAGAACATAAATCAATCAACCCTTGAGGTTATTCAAGGGGACATTACGGAAATGGAAACTGATGCCATTGTCAATGCTGCCAATGCCAAGCTTATAATGGGAGGAGGTGTGGCTGGGGCCATTCTAAGAAAAGGAGGTGGTATAATCCAGGATGAATGCCACAAGATAGGTGGAACGCATGTGGGTGGGGCAGTGATTACCACCGGTGGCAATCTTAAGGCCAAACATGTGATCCATGCCGTAGGTCCCAGGTTTGGCGAAGGAAATGAGGATGAAAAGCTAAGGAGTGCTACCTTAAACAGCCTGAGTCTAGCGGATAAACACAGGCTAAAAAGCATTGCCTTTCCAGCCATAAGTACCGGTATATTTGGGTTCCCTGTGGATAGATGTGCAAAGATTATGCTATCAACAGCCATAGAGTATGTCAAAGGGAAAACCGGTCTTGAGCGGATAGTATTCTGCCTGTTTAGCAAGGAGACATTTAATATAAAGACTGGAGATGTATTCTCAAACTCAAAACTCCGGAATAGAAAGATTTGCACACTTTCCTCTGTATGTTCGCCGGAGTATTTCAGGTATCTACTATTACAGAAAGGTGCTAAAATAAAAATCGAATTTATTTATCCGGATCATCATATGTATAAAAAAAGGGATATGAAAAGAATATTTATACAGTGCATTCAATGTCAATTGAGTGTCGATAGTTCGATCCAGATCCCAACCAATACATCTCCGGCTGCCCACATCGATTATTACAGCAAGA
>DTXE01000219.1 GCA_012962595.1 Syntrophaceae bacterium
AAATCTTCTATATCCATTGCTATCCCTGCAAAATCGCCAAAAACCGAATTCTTGTAAGAACCGCCCCAGTTATCTCTGATTTTGAAAAGAAAGAAAAACATTACTTTCATATAAAACTAAAAGATGTAAACAATAAGCTAGTGATAGAAAATATACTTTTTACCGATGAAATTTGCTTGCTTTCAACCGTAGTAATAGTCTTTAAGAGATCACCATTTCCATTATAGAAGAGTATACGCATCTGGTTCTTCACATAGCTTTTCTTAGGAGAGACACCTACTATTACATCAACTGCCCCGTCTCCATCCACGTCATCTAAATCCAGCGAATTAACATTTGCACCAGCGATCCCAGAGTCTGTTGAGACGTTTTTGCTCCACAATAGAATTCCATTTTTATCCATTGCATACACTCTTTCTCCAAATGCAGATATCAGTTCAAGTTCACCATCTCCGTTTATATCTCCTGTTAAAATCCTGCCTTTTTTTGGAGAGGTCCACACAACCTCAAAACTATCTACTTTAGTTTTTGATGGATATGGATAAAAGCGAGTGTTGTTAAGATCATAGCCTGAATGTAGCCAGCCCTTTGGTTTAGCTAATGGCTGCTCTTTCTCTATTGATCCATAGTAGCTGATTGCATTTTTCAACAGGGTCTTACCTGCAAGACCTATTGTTCCTCCACCACCATTACCTGGATCTGCATTCCAGAAATGGCGGTAATACAAAATTCTGGAATTGCCAACTACCCACTCTGGAAGTTGCTTGTGTGGTTTCGATATCTCCCATCCAGTGCTCCCTTCGTAAATGAGGTAGGTCGGCTCCTTTATGATGCTATCAATAACAAGCCACTTATACCTGCTCGATTCTGTATTATCGACTCGCCATATAAGTGAATCCAGCATCAAATGGTCAAGCTGGTCGAGTGTATATCCACCTGGCCAGTCAGGCATCCCTGGAACTCCAGAGGTAATTGGAGAATTTGTTGTAGCATTAACTACATAGAATGAATCTGGTAGTGCTGGGACCCAGCCAGGAGGAGGATTTATCTTAGTGGTTGCCAACCCAAGCACTTCCAAAACCTTACTACCACTGTTGAAGAGAATCCAGTTTGTTCCAGCTTTTGTAGCATCTTTAATCTCTTCTTTGACCTTCTCGGATTCAAGGGCATTATCTATATCTAAACTATAGGTCGGAACTACTATCACCCTATATTTGGATAATTTCACACCTTCTTCTACTTGGTCTATTCCTATCACCTCTGGAGAGAACCCAAGTTCTTTTAACAGATCTATCATTCCTTTCTCAACTTTAGTTGGATTTTCGTGGTTTAATACTAA
>DTXE01000220.1 GCA_012962595.1 Syntrophaceae bacterium
GAGGTTATAATTGTAGGCGGCGGGCCAGCGGGCCTGACAGCCGGGTTGTACACGGCACGTGCTAGGTTGAACACATTACTGATCGAAAGGCTTGCACCCGGAGGACAGGTTCTATTGAGTGACTGGATAGAAAATTATCCAGCTTATCCCGATGGCATATCCGGTATTGATCTCATTCAGAAGATGGTCACCCAGGTCCAAAAATTCGGCCTCCATATCTCCACAGGAGTGGTGGAGTCAATAAACCTTCCGGGGAAAGTGAAGGAGGTCAGGGTCAATGGCCATGTCCTGAGTTGCAGGTGTGTCATTATTGCTACAGGAGCGCAACCCAAACGATTAGGTGTAGAGCGGGAATCGGATCTTATGGGTAGAGGAGTTTCCTTCTGTGCCACCTGTGACGCACCCTTTTTCAAGAATCAAGAAATAGCAGTGGTAGGTGGAGGAGATACTGCCATACAGGAAGCCCTTTTCTTAACCAAATTTGCTAGTAAGGTATTCGTTATTCACCGAAGAAACAGGCTAAGGGCCACGGGTATTTTACAGGAGCGGGCATTTTCCAACAAAAAGATCGAATTTGTGTGGGATACTGTGGTGGAGAAAATACTGGGATCAGATAAGGTTGAAGGGTTAACTCTCAGAAATGTTAAGACCAACTCTCACTTTGTACTTCCCCTTCAAGGAGTATTTATCTTTATAGGAATAAGGCCCAATACAGATTTTATTAAAGATTCACCCATAGTAAATCAGGAAGGATTTGTTGTCACCAATGAGAACATGGAGACCTCCATCCCTGGTATCTTTGCTGCAGGGGATGTTCGAGATAAATTGCTCCGTCAAATCAGTACCGCGGTGGGAGATGGTGCTGTAGCTGCCTTTGCCGCCGAGAAATATTTAGAACATCAGAAGTAAATCATGCCTGTGTCCAAATCTCAATATCCCCTTCTACATTCCCCTAAATATAGGTTCTCAAGCGGCTGGTAGTCGCATCATGAGCAACACCAAAAATGTAATCATACTTTTGCTACTTTGCTTCATACTAAGTAGTTGCGCCCCGTTGCAGTCTGCAATAGAGGACAAATTCTTCAGGAAAAGAATAAGGGGTGGAGAAACTCCCAGAGAATTGGCCAGAGTGGGTATGATCTATTTTCAAGAAAAAGATTATAACAAGGCCATCGAGACCTTTCAGAAGATCAGAGACCTTCATCCCTTTAGCCCTTACACCATCTTAGCTGAGCTTAAGATCGCTGATTCTCACTATTATAAAAAGGACTATGAGGAGGCACTTGCTGAATATGAAGATTTTGAAAAGCTTCATCCCAGAAATGAAGTAGTTCCCTATGTAATTTACCAAATGGGCATGTGTCATTTCAATCGCATGCTTGGCATCGACAGAGACAAAACTGCTACTTATGAGGCCTTACAACTCTTTGAAAGACTAGTAAGAACATACCCTAAGAGTAAATATGCTGCCCAAGCCAAGGAACGGATAAAAGAGTGCCGAGAGGTTTTGGCAAGGCATGAATTTTACGTGGGGAAATTTTATTTCAAGACCAAGCAATATAAGGCGGCCTTAGGGAGGTTTGAGGATATCTTAAGGAAGTATCCAGATAGTGAACTAAAAGAAGGGGCTATGGAGTATATCAAAAGGTGTCAGATCAAATTAGGTCATATGGCCACCGCTGAGGCATCAACTTCCCAAGCGTGGATAGAGGATTATTCAGAAAAAAAGCCCGTTATGGAGGAGAGATCTACAAAGCAACCCGCAGAAAAACTGGCTATTAAAGAGGAGTATAAAATAGCTCCTTGGGAAACTCTGGCAAGGCATGAATTTTACGTGGGGAAATTTTATTTCAAGACCAAGCAATATAAGGCGGCCTTAGGGAGGTTTGAGAAGATCCTGAGAGAGTACCCGGATACCAAATTAAAGGAAGAGGTTTTGGAGTATATTAATAGATGTAAGGAAGAGCTGGAAAACTATGGGAGTGGCTTCTAATACCGAATTAAATCACCTAATCAACCATGTAGCCATTACTTGGTAGCCTCCCAGTAGTCTGCAGGCATATCCATGGCAAGTTTAAGGGCCCCTTTGGCACATGCAAAAACTGGATCATCAACAGTTCTAATATGAACCAAACCTATACTTTCTAATCCCTCCCGAAGCATATCCGGCAATCCCTCTATCTGACTGCCACCACCAGCTAGATATATATTATCCTTTAAGGTCTTCTGAAACTCAGGGTCGAAAGTAGAAATCATCCTTTTTATATTATCTATAATATCAGGAACAATGCTCTCACACGCATTTCTTAAATCTTCTGTTACATCGAATACCTCCAGCCTACCTTCTACTGGAAATACTGCCGATACAGATCTGCTCACATTGTGAACGAAGGCATATCGTTCTTTAATGGCCTGAACCATTCTTTTAGTAAAATTTGCAGCAGGATATCTTGACTTCAATAACCCATAGAAAACTTCATCAATATAATCCCCTGCCTTGTAAGAGGTAATCTGATCATGCTCTTCGGGTACAGTCCCATGAACACGACAAACATCAATGGTTCCTGCACCGATATCAACCACCAAAGTATTATCCATTATCCCCTCATGGTATGCCACAGCAAATGGCTCCGAGACCACCGTCACATTGTCCATAATCTCCTTACTTATGTCAAAAAGCCTTCTCTTGTTTTCATATGTGGTCTGAGCGGGAACACCAATGATGGCATATACCATGGAATCCTTTTTTACCCCTGCAGAAGTTACAAGATGCTCAAGGAGGTGCTGAGCCATCATTTTATCTCGAGCATCGTTCTTAACCACACCTCTCTCCACAGGATGACAAACATTGAGAGAAAGGCGGTGTTTCAAAACCTCCTCCCCAAATAAAAGCTCCCTTTTTAAAAATCTTTTAGCAATAATATCCTTAGGCCAGCCTGCTACACTGAAAACCATCTTTTCCACCCCGTAACTTGTGACAATCTTGCTTCTATGAGTACCTAGATCAATTCCCAGATATATCTTGTTATCCATAAAATTTTCCTCCCCATCTTATGGAAATAACCTGGCTCTTATCTTTTTGATTTCTGCAAGATGGCACTATGCTTGGAAGTTATGGCATTCAATCTCTCAACAGCCTTTTTGAGTTTTGCCAGCTCCGAGCCTGTTCCATATAGTTGTTTGGACTGATCGTCGCTCATTTGAATTAACTCAGCAATCCCACCATCTATGTTATTTAACCTCCTCTCCTGCGTGGAAATCTTCTCTTGAGTCATTTCAAGGTCTGATTCCAAACGCTCTAAGACATCCTGCAGGGTACCCACATGTATCCTTATATTACGAATCTCCCTTTCCCCACTTCTCAGACCTTCTTCTAACGACGCCATTTTTGGAATATACTCATTTATAGCCTCTATAGTCTTGCTGCTATTGCTTATCTCCTTGCGCAATGCATCTATACCTTCCAATCTTTCATTGAACAATTCTCTGTTTTTATCTGATGCCGCTTTTAGTCTGGCAATTTTCCCTTCCACCATCCTGTTAGTGTGGTATTGAAAAAACCATCCCACTCCTAAGGCAACAGCCAATAAAATAAAGACGAAGATGTTTATAATACCCAGTTTTTTAAGACTCTGGGTTCCTTTGAAGGGCCATAAGAGGCTAACTTTCTCAAGCTTTTCCGTCAAATCCCCAAGGCGTTTTTCATGTTCATTAACGGTGTTTTGGACCTCTGAAAGATTTGTGTGATTTGATACATCTTGGAGATGGGAAATCCGTTTAGAATTTTCCTCAAGTTGTGACTTCAATTTTGATATCTCTGCCATCAAGGGCTCGGCAGCTTCCCCTTTCACTCCTTGCAACTGATCTGCAAGTCCTGAAATACGATTCTCTTGAGACTGGATAGCATTCTGCAATCTATCAACGTTGGCCTTTAATTCCTCTATTACAGTCTTGTATGACACCCCTTCAGATATTTGATTTTTAAGGGCATCTATTAATTCTCTCTGAACATTCATTTCCTTTAACATATCCCAAAGGGGGTCTAGCTTATAGGACTTTGATCTGGCCACTTCAGCAAAGTCTCCGGATTTATTGGAGTTTATCATAAGGGTCTTCCTCCAATTTTCTTTTTTATTGAAATCAGGCTATCCGAACTTAAGAAGATTTATATTCCGAGATTATAGTGTAGGCGGCATCGAGGGCTTCGGATAATCTTTGGGGCTGGATTCCGCCTGCCTGTGCCATATCAGCCTTACCTCCTCCTCCACCACCCACTATCTGTGCTATTTTACCTATGATATGCCCTGCATGATAAGAATTTATAAGGTCTTTGGTAACTGCTGCCACCAGCAACGCCTTTCCATCAGCCTCTCCACCCAGAACCACAATTCCTGACTTAATTTTATCTCTCAACCTATCTGCCAGACTCCTAAGCTCCTTTTCACTACCTACTGTAACTTTAGCAGATACTACAGAAATTCCTCGGATGTGCTTCACGTGTTTTAAAATATTCTGGGATTCATACACTCTCAAGTGCCTTTTTAAGGATTCTAAGTCCTTCTCTAATTGCTTCTGATAAGCTAATAATCTCTCAACCTTGTCTGCCACTTCTCCTACGTGGGCTTTAACCATGTGGCCAATTTTTCTGAGCACCTCCTCATCTTCCTGAACCTTGTGAAGGGCCACTTTCCAAGTTAGGGCCTCAATGCGCCTTATACCTGCTGCCACTCCGGTTTCACTTACAATTTTAAAAAGACCAATATCCCCTGTCCGTGAAACGTGGGTACCTCCACATAACTCATGACTGAGACCTGGTATTTTTACCGAGCGAACCACCTCATGGTATCGTTCCCCAAATAAGGCTGTGGCACCTTGTCTTAAGGCCTTCTCTAACTGTGTAATTTCTACCTCCAAAGGAATATTTTGGCAAATCTTCTCGTTTACCAAGGCCTCGATCTTTCTCAAATCCCCTCTCTTTATAGGGGAATAATGGGTAAAATCAAATCTCAGTCTATCAGGAGCTACCAGAGAACCCGCCTGTTTCACATGATTGCCCAAAAATTTTCTTAAGATGGCGTGAAGGATATGGGTAGCTGTATGATTCTTCTTGACTGCCTCCCGTCTTTCCTTATCGATAGACAGTTTAACCATATCTCCCACACGTATCTGGCCCTTCTTGACCTCTCCTTTATGAACTATTAAATCTTCTTCTATTCTCACGGTATCTTTGATTTCTATAACAAGATCGCCATTACCTATCCACCCCGTATCTCCTACCTGACCACCTGATTCACCATAAAACGGTGTCTGTTCCACAATCACCTCTACTTTATCCCCTGTCTTGGCCTGAATAACCTCCTGACCATTCTTTAGGATAGAGAGAATTCTAGATGTATCCTGTTCCTTATCATACCCCATGAATCTGGAGGAAATCCCCCGAGAGAGGAGTCCTTGGTAATATTCTGGGACTTGCTCACTCTTGGTCTCTCTTAAGCGCCTCCTAGACCTCTCCTTCTGTTCCTTCATCAGGGCATGGAAACCTGCTATGTCCATGGCAAGCCCTGTCTCATAGACCACATCAGAGATGATATCAATAGGAAAGCCGTAGGTATCGTAGAGTTTAAAAATAACACTGCCCGGTATTTCCTTTAGGCCTTTTGACTTCAATTCCTCAACAGAGTGATTAAGAATCCTCAAACCATAATCTAAGGTTTCCGAAAATCTTTGCTCTTCATGGAGGACCACTCTCGAAATTACCTCCCTTGCAGATAGCAAATCGGGGTAGCTTTCCTTCATCACATCTAGTACTACACCTGCTGTTTTGTGAAGGAATGGGCCTTCTATGTTAAGTGTCTTTCCATGACGGATAGCACGCCTGATAATGCGTCGAAGAACATAACCACGTCCTTCATTAGAAGGTAAAATACCATCGCTTATGAGGAAGGCAATGGCTCGACTATGATCAGCAATAACCCTGATAGAGATATCATGGGCTTCCTGTTTGTCAAACCTCTTTTTGGTCAGCTGCTCAATAAAGCTCACGATGTCACGGAAAAGATCTGTATGATAGTTGGATTTAACACCTTGAAGAACACAGGCAATTCTCTCTAAGCCCATTCCGGTATCCACACCTGTTTTTGGAAGAGGGGTCAGTGCCCCATCTTGGTCTCTATTGAATTCCATAAATACCAGATTCCATAATTCCAAAAATCTATCGCAATCACAACCTATCCCGCACCCTGGTCTCTTACATCCAAATTCCTCCCCTCGATCAATTACAATCTCAGAACAAGGGCCACAAGGTCCTATCTCCCCCATAACCCAGAAGTTGTCTTTTTCACCCATAAGGGCGATATGGTCCTGGGGCACGCCCATCTTGTCTTTCCAAATCCTATATGCCTCATGATCTTCCTTAAACACTGTAACCCATAGCTCATGCACAGGGAGACCCATTTTCTTGGTCAATAACTCCCATGCAAAATATATGGCTTCCTCTTTGAAGTAATCTCCGAAGGAGAAGTTCCCTAACATCTCAAAAAAGGTGTGGTGACGGGTAGTCCTCCCCACATTCTCAATATCACTATGCCTTCCTCCAGCCCTGAGGCACTTCTGAACAGATACCGCTTTGGTGTAAGGTCTCTGCTCTTGACCCAAAAAGACCTTTTTGAATTGAACCATACCTGCATTGGTAAATAAAAGTGTGGGGTCATCAGAAGGAACCAATGGGGAACTTCTAACTACCTTGTGACCTTGCCCCTTAAAATAATTCAGGAAACACTCTCGTATTTGATTACTGGTCATATGTTAAGCCGATTTGGCCTTTTCCTCCTTTAATAGACCAAAATGGGCCATAAGTTTCCTTTCTATGTCATCCATCATTTCAGGGTGTTCTTTAAGATAGTTCCTTACGGTCTCTCTACCTTGTCCAATCCTTTCTCCACCATAGGAATACCATGAGCCGCTTTTTTCCATGATGTTAGTGCTGATTGCCATATCCAAAAGATCGCCTGCTTTAGATATACCCTGTCCGTACAAGATATCAAATTCTGCCTCCTTAAATGGAGGGGCCATCTTATTTTTGACCACCTTTACCCTGGTTCTATTTCCGATTACATCTGCTCCCTCCTTGATGGGGCCAATCCGCCTCACATCCAACCTCAAACTGGCATAGAATTTAAGGGCCATCCCGCCGGTAGTGGTCTCAGGATTTCCCATAAAGCTTCCAATCCTCATCCGTGTTTGATTGATAAATATAACAGAGGTCATAGATTTGCTAATATTAGAAGTTAGCTTCCTTAAGGCCTGGGACATAAGCCTAGCCTGTAAGCCTACATGTTGATCGCCCATGTCTCCCTCAAGCTCTGCCCGGGGAACCAGTGCGGCAACCGAATCTATAACCAAGGCATCAACTGCACCAGATCTAACAAGTATATCGGCGATTTCCAAGGCCTGTTCACCGGTATCCGGCTGTGAGACCAAGAGGTCATTACAATTTACCCCTAATCTCCTGGCATAGTTCACATCCAAGGCATGTTCTGCATCGATGAAGGCAGCAACGCCCCCTTTTTTCTGGGCCTCCGCCACAATGTGCAGGGCAATGGTGGTCTTTCCAGAGGCCTCTGGACCAAATATCTCGGTAACTCTTCCCCTGGGAATACCTCCTATTCCCAGTGCAATATCTAAGGAAACTGCACCTGTAGGTATCACTGGGATGTCTACGATTTGACCTTTGCTACCTAGTTTCATAATAGACCCTCTCCCAAACTGCTTTTCGATTTGGGTAAGGGCTACATCAATGGCCCGCTCTCTATCCGAAGATGCACTCATGGGTCTTCCTCCTATAAATTTTTATCTCTGCCCTCCTAAAGGCATGGTCTTTAAAGGGGTGTAAATAGGACCATGGGGGTAGAGGTCGCTTTTAAATAAAATGATCTCCCCTACTTTAAATGGCTGTGATAGATAGTCCTTTAACGCTACTAACCGATCTAGCAGGGTTTTATGCACCTTGGTCTTAACACGCCCAATAGTTAGGTGTGGACTAAAGGTCCTCTCTTCAGGTCTGAAACCGATGGTCTCAAGCTCCCCCTCCATCCTCCTATGGATATCCCTTAAGCGGTCAACCTCACCTGATATTCCCACCCAGATGACCCTGGGACTTCTGATATGAGGAAAGGCTCCAACTCCCTCCGCTCGTAAAATCAGGTGGGACTCCTTTGCTACTATCTTAGATACCATACCATCGATTCTTTCCACATCCCTGGATTCTATATTGCCTAAGAACTTCAGGGTCAGATGAATATTATGTGGTGTTACCCATTTTACCTTGGTATCGGTTTCTTTAAGCCTCTCTTGAATACTTTTAAGTTCCTTGTGTATTGGTTCTGGAAGCCTAATAGCTAAAAAGGAGCGTATCATCAATCAGGTATCTTCTCACCCAATCAAGGGCATACTCAGAGGCTATAATCTTTATACTTTCACGGGAACCTTGGAATCTAAATCCCCTGGCCACAGTGGCCCTACTGGTAGACATACCCATAAAAACCGTTCCTACAGGCTTTTCATTAGTGCCTCCAGTGGGTCCCGCTATACCTGTCACACTGAGGCCCAAATCGGCTCCGCTACTAATCCTTATATTCCTTGCCATCCATTCAGCACACTCACCGCTTACCGCACCATAATCCTCCAGCACCTTCTTAGGAACCTTCAATAACTCCTCCTTAGAGCGATTACTATAAACCACCACATCTCGATCCAGATAATCTGAACTCCCAGGAATATCAGTTATTCTATGCCCGATTAGGCCTCCGGTGCAGGATTCAGCGATAGCAAGAGTAAGTCTCCTAGACCTCAAAAGGTGACCTATAACTTCCTCCAAGGTCTGGCCATTCCGTCCAAAGACATAACTACCCAATCTCTTCCTGATAGCCTCTTCAGTCTCTCTCAGTTTATCCTGTGTCTGCTGAAACTCTTTGCCTCTCACAGTAATGATAATATGAGTTTCCGGGAACCTAGGCAGGAAACTGATGGTAACCCCCTTTTGCTCTTCCCCTATCCCCTGGCAAAGTTGGTTAACCTTGGTTTCTTCCAAACCGAAAACCTTAAGAATGCGCTCTTTAATATATGTTCTGTGGGACATCTTATCTAGAAGGCCAGGTATAACATGGCTATCGAGCATATTTCTCATTTGTTCAGGCACTCCTGGTAGAAAGAACAGTGGTTTTTCATGGTGAATGATGAAAAAACCACAAACATGATGCACAGGATCAATGACTTCTGCCCCTTGGGGTAGCAGAGCAAGCTTTTGATGCTCGGGGGTCATAGCTATACCTCGATCTCTAAGTGAGCTTTCTAGTCGACTCAGTATATCAGCATTTTGAACAAGTGGCCTTTCAAGGGTCTTAGCAATAATCTCAGTGGTTATATCGTCCGAGGTAGAACCCAGACCTCCAGTTATTATAGCAAAATCGGAGCGTGCAATGGCACATCTTAGGGTAGACTCGATGGTGCTAGCCTCATCCCCTATTATGGTTATACCTCTAACATAAAATCCTGCCAGTGTCAGCCTGCGGGCTGCATAGCATCCGTTGAGATCAGAAACTTGACCTGTTACAAGCTCATTCCCAATAACTATAATTTCACCTCTCATGACTAATGCCAGAAATGAAGAATTATCCTCTGAGAAAGATTGGCATAAATGCCGGCCATCACATCATCCAAGACTACTCCATAACCCCCGGAGAGTCGCAACTGGATAAGGCGGATGGGAAATGGCTTTGCAATGTCAAAGAACCTAAATAGTAAAAAGCCCAAGAATATATTCCTCCATGTAGCAGAGAACTGAAACATAGTCACTAAATAACCTAGAACTTCATCAATAACAATATGGGGGCTGTCCCTCTGACCCAGTATCTGCTCTGCACGCCCGGAAACGAAGCATGCCAAAACCAAAATGCCCAATACCGTGAAGCTATAAATATATATTATATCGAGAGAAGAAAGAAGGACAAATAGCAGAATACCCACAAGTGTGCCAGCAGTACCAGGTGCTATAGGAGAGTAGCCTGCATAGGCTCCAGTGGCAACAAAAGTAACTACTCGTCTCACTGGCTTACACCCCAGATGCAAGAGTACAATCTGCACCATCCTTTGTCAAGGACTATTGTTGAAGGCCCCTGCCCTTACCACGTAGCCAGAATTTAGGCTTTAAGAACATTTCTCAAACATTTTTTTGGCAAACACAATAGCTTCATGGTAGATCTCTTTTAAGGGTATATCTTTCTTTTTGGCAATACACCTGCAGTCTTCATATTCTGGAAGGAAACGAGTGCTGCCAGAGGGATCCACCGCCACCTTCACCCGAATATCCCCATATGGAGTTTTCACCTTTTTTAAGCAACGTTTGGCAGTAATCCTCTCCACCTGGTGGCAACGGACGCCCAGGGTTGTTGATTCTCTGAAGAGAATATCCATAAGCCTGTCTCGATCCTCTCTTCGGGAGACTACTCTAAGGAGTATACCGGGTCTGTTCTTTTTCATGTGTATGGGCAGAAGGGATACATCCAATGCCCCACATTCAAAAAGTTTCTCCATTATGTATCCATGAAACATGGGATTCATATCATCAATATTGGTCTCCAGAACATCTACCTCTTGTGACAAAAGTCCCTTTTGTTCTTCACCCAAGACAATCCTTAAGAGATTTGGGATAGGTGGCATATCACTTTCCCCTACTCCATAGCCTATGGAGGTGGGTCTCATAGGTGGAAACTCACCAAAGCCCTGAGAAATGGTAGCTATAATGGCTGCACCTGTAGGGGTAACCAATTCCTGCTCCATGCCCGTGCAGTAGATGGGTATCCCTTTAAGAAGGGCAAGAGTGGCTGGGGTAGGGACTGGAAGGGTTCCATGCGAACATGTAACAAAACCTCTCCCCACCGGAATTTTTGAGGCATATACCTTGCTTATACCCAATGAAACCAGGCCTATAGCCGTTCCCACAATATCGATAATGGAGTCGGTGGCCCCAATTTCGTGAAAATAGACCTTTTCCACATGACATCCATGGATACCTGCCTCCACCCTTGCTAGTTTTTGGAATATTTTGAGTGCTATGCCCCTTACCCTTTCTTCTAAGGGGCTTTTTTGAATGAGTTCCTTTATATACAAGTAGCTTCTGGGGCTCTGTTTCCCCTTGTGGACTCCCACCCTTACCTTGCAACCCAAAATGCCGCATCTTTCCTCTCGGCTGAGTTTTATAGTATACCCAGAGAGCGGAAGTTTCTTTAATTCTGCCCTTAAGTGCTTTATAGAAAGCCCTGCATCTATCAGGGCACCTAAAACCATGTCACCACTTATTCCTGAAAAGCAATCAAAATAGGCAATGGGCATTTTGGCACCCCTATCTTTTCTTGGAATATTCAAGGGCGTAGGCCAGGGCCATCATCAAAATGGCCAATCCACCTACTATCCAGATGCTACTTCCCAGAAACCGAAAAAAACGGGTCAAAAGAATGGCAAAGCCGATGGAAAGGATGAGGCGGATAATGAATATCTCAAATTGCATAGTATACCTTGTTTGCTAGCTCCTTTTCTTTAAATTCCAAATCCC
>DTXE01000221.1 GCA_012962595.1 Syntrophaceae bacterium
CCAAATCCCAAATCCCAAATCCCAAATTCCAAATTCCAAACAATGTTTGGTATTTGATGCTTGGGATTTGGAATTTAAAATGTAGGGCATAGCAAAAAAGAAATCCTCCTGCCTTCAAATAAAGGAGCTATTTTCACATGAAAAATGGTCAATCTATCTCTGGATCAGTTCTGGTAGTAGGTGGAGGAGTAGCTGGGGTCCAGGCTTCACTTGACCTGTCTGAGCTGGGTTTTTATGTATATCTCATGGAAAAATCTGCTTCCATTGGTGGTGTTATGGCCCAGCTTGATAAAACCTTTCCTACAAATGACTGTTCCCTTTGTATTCTTTCTCCTAAGCTAGTGGAGGCCTCTCGCTCTCCAAATATAAAGATTATAACCAATGCAGATCTCATAGCAGTTGAGGGTAAGCCCGGGAATTTTACTGCAAAGATATATCAGAGAGCTCGGTATATAAAGGAAGATATCTGTACCGGTTGCGGGATTTGTGCCCAATACTGCCCCACCCCAATCCTTGATACCTATAATGAAAGACTTTCTTTAACTAAGGTACTTCACATGGACTACCCTCAGGCGGTGCCTACCTGCTTCTATATCGATCCTGAGAGGTGTCTGTTCCTGAATTATGAGACCTGCAAGATATGTGTTCCTACCTGCAAGGCCAAGGCCATCGATTTTAAAGAGAAAGATGAATTGTTAGAAATTCCGGTGGGTGCGGTAATTCTCTGTCCAGGTTTTGGCCGGATCGATGAGGGGGTAATGGGCCGCTATGGTTATGGTCGCTACCCCGACGTGATTACTAGCTTACAGTTTGAGAGAATTCTCTGCGCCTCAGGGCCTTACGAGGGTACCATTGTTAGGCCATCTGATGGAGCGCATCCTAGGCGCATTGCGTATATACAATGTGTGGGATCAAGGGATGTCAGCTGCGGTAACGGCTATTGTTCTTCAGTTTGTTGCATGTATGCGGTAAAAGAGGCTATAGTAGCTGGGGAACATGACCCAAACCTTGAACAAACCATCTTCTATATGGATATGAGAACTCAGGGTAAAGGATTTGATGCAGCGCGGGAGCGTGCTCGAGATCAATATGGTGTTAGGTTTATACGTGCTAGAGTCTCCAGGGTTGAGCAGCTAAATGGCCATTTGAGATTGAGTTATGTTAATGGACAAGGTCAGCATAAGTATGCAGAGTTTGATATGGTTGTCCTTTCCGTAGGCCTTGAATCACCCCTCCAAGCCAAATCCCTGGCTAAGGCAGTTGAAGTGGGTCTTAATAAGTATGATTTTGCCAAAACCGATCCCTTCTTTCCCCTTGAAACTACTCGACCAGGGATTTTTGTAGCTGGAGCATTCCAGTCACCAAAGGACATCCCTGAGAGTGTCACCCAGGCAAGTGGTTCCGCTGCTTATGTCTCTGAAATCTTAAGGGAGGCGCGCGGAAGTCAGGTAGTGAAAAAGGAATATCCAGCCGAAATTCAGGTTGAAGAGGAAGAGCCAAGGATTGGGGTGTTTATTTGTCACTGTGGAATCAACATCGGCTCGGTAGTAAATGTTCCTGAAGTAAGAAGGTATGCTTCAACCCTTGAAAATGTTGTCTATGTGGATGAAAATCCTTATACCTGCTCTCAAGATACCCAAGAGAATATAAAGGATAAGATTAAAGAATACAACCTCAATCGGCTGGTAGTGGCTGCATGTACCCCCCGGACCCACGAGCCACTTTTTCAAGAAACTATAAGGGAGGCAGGCCTTAACCGCACTCTATTCGAGATGGCAAATATAAGGGATCAATGCTCTTGGGTTCATATGACAGAACCTCTCAAGGCTACAGAGAAGGCCAAGGACTTAGTGTGTATGGCAGTAGCTAAGGCAAGGCTCGTTAGGCCACTCAAAGAGGAAACTGTTCCTGTTATCCCTAAGGGACTTATCATTGGTGGAGGTATTTCCGGCATGACAGCCGCCTTAAGCTTGGCTCATCAGGGTTTTGAATGTTTTATTGTGGAAAAAGAGGAGAGGCTTGGTGGAAATTTAAGAAATATGTTTTACACCTTTGAGAGACAAAACCCTCAGGATTTTTTGAAGATACTCCAGAAAAAAATAGAGGAAAATCCACTTATTCATGTGTATACCGAGGCCAATATTGAGGATATTTCGGGTTATGTGGGAAACTTTACCACCACATTAAGGACCAAAGGCGGAAATGAGGTTTTGAACCATGGAGTAATAATAGTTGCCACAGGGGCACGGGAACACCAGACTCAGAAGTTCCTTTATGGAAAGAGCAAGCAGGTTGTCACACAGTCTGAACTTGAAAAGATGCTCTCTTCACCTGCAGGTGCTGATGAGCTTAAGGATGTGGTTATGATTCAATGTGCTGGCTCGCGGGGTGAGGAGCTTCCCTATTGTAGCAAAATCTGTTGCGGCCAGGCTGTGAAAAATGCCCTTAAGATAAAAGAGCTTAATCCCCATTGTGGCGTGTACATTCTTTACAGAGATATACGTACCTATGGATTCATGGAAGATTACTACCGAGAAGCCAGAGAGAAAGGAGTTGTTTTCATACCTTATGAGAAGGAGAGGGAGCCTCAAGTCATAGAAGAGGAAGGACAGGTGAAGGTAAAGGTTTTAGATCCTCTTCTTAAGGAAACTCTTGTTATCAAGCCCAATCTTGTGGCACTGAGCGTAGGTATGGTTGCAAGCGAGGTTGAACAATTATCTAAGATACTTAAGATTCCCTTAACTGAGGAAAGGTTTTTCTTAGAGGCTCATGTCAAACTCCGACCTGTGGAATTCTCCGTAGAAGGAGTTTATCTTTGTGGGTTGGCTCATTTCCCAAAACCCATTGAAGAGTGTGTTGCTCAAGCTAAGGCTGCTGCAGCCAAGGCAGCCATTCCTCTGGCTAAGGGATTTGTGACGGTTGAACCAGTTGTCTCCAAGGTCATGACTGAGCTCTGCATCGGTTGTGGCATCTGTGAAAGCCTCTGTCCATATAAGGCCATTAGGTTAATTAAGGTGGACAAGAAGAAGAAGGCTGAGACCATTTCCGCTTCCTGCAAAGGTTGTGGAATATGTGCTGCCCACTGTCCTAAGATGGCCATCTCTATGGGCCGTTTTAGAGATGATGAGATATGCGCCCAGATAAAGGCCTTTTTGGAAATGAGAAGTAAGAATTAAGGGGGCGTAATGACACAAAATAGGCCTGATTCATTTGAACCAAAAATACTAGGTTTTCTCTGTAACTGGTGTTGCTATGCAGCCGCTGATTCGGCAGGGGTCGGTCGTCTTCAGTATCCTCCCAATATTCGAGTTATAAGGGTTATGTGCTCAGGAAGGATAGATCCGGCATTTATCTTTGAAGCCTTTTGCCATAGAGCGGATGGTGTTTTCATAGGCGGTTGTCAGCTTGGCGACTGTCACTACCAGTTTGGTAATTTCGAGGCTATGGCAACAATGGGCCTTGCCTGGAAGGTAATGGAACAATGTGGGGTAGACTCTCAACGTCTGGCCCTTGAATGGGCCTCTGCTGCAGAGGCCCCCCTCTTTGCACAACTTGTCGCTCGGTTTACTGAAAGAATCAAGGAACTAGGACCTCTGGGGTCAAGCGAAGGCAAAGACTGGGAGGAGCTGAGGTTCAAACTGGAGGCGGCTAGACAGGTCACACGGGGCACGAAACTAAGGATGGCCTTTGGTAAGCTAGCTAAGGAGATAAGAAAGGGAGGCGCTTACCGATCTGAGTTAATTGAAGAAGGAATTGAGAAGAATCTTGGTGGGATAATAAGAACTGAAATTAACAGGTCTGAGATTGTTTTCTACATCCGAGAAAAAGGTCCTCTTTCCTCCCAGGAGCTCTCTGTCAAGATGGGCATACCACACACTCAGATCGAGGATGAGCTTGCTGGTTTGAGCAAAAAGGGGTTAGTGGAGAGAAAAGATGGAATTTGGGCAATGTGTGAGGTTGCACCAGTCCACAGGAATAAACCGTAGTTAATATAAAACCATGGTCAGATCAGGTAGGAAAATTTGGGAATCTGGAGCCGTTAGCGGAGCAGTGATGGTTGTGGGCGGAGGCATCGCTGGGGTCCAGGCCTCTCTCGATTTAGCGGATTCAGGGTATTATGTCTATCTGGTTGAAAAATCTCCATCCATTGGAGGCAGGATGGCCCAGTTAGATAAAACCTTTCCTACAAATGACTGCTCCATGTGTATCCTGTCTCCCAAGCTGGTGGAATGCGGTCGGCATTTAAACATCGAGATATTGACACTTTGTGAGGTAGAAGGAATTACCGGAGAAGAAGGAAATTTTCAGGTGAAGCTTGTTCAAAAACCCCGCTATGTTGATATGGAAAGATGTATTGCCTGTGGAACCTGTGCAGAGAAGTGTCCTAAGAAGGTCAAGGATGAATTCAATATGGGGATAGGTTTTAGAAAGGCTGCTTATATCCCTTATCCCCAGGCAGTTCCTTTAAAATATGTGATTGATCCCGCAAGGTGTATTTGGATTAAGAGACCTGGGAGATGTGGAGTCTGTAAGAAGCACTGCCCGGCCGATGCCATTGATTTTGATCAGAAGAGAAAAGAGCTCACCTTACAGGTAGGATCGGTTATACTAGCACCCGGTTTTGATTATGCTCCACCAGAGATTTATCAATACGCCAACTTTCCCAATGTCATAACCAGTATGGAATTTGAGCGCATATTAAGTGCCTCAGGCCCTTATCAGGGACACCTGGTTCGCCCTTCTGATCAAAAAGAACCCAAAGGCATTGCCTGGCTCCAGTGCATAGGATCAAGGGATGATAAATATGGCTACTGTTCATCTGTTTGTTGTACCTATGCAGTTAAAGAGGCAATCATTGCTAAAGAACATAGTAAAACACCCTTAGACACTACCATCTTCTTCATGGACATGAGGACCTATGGGAAGGACTTTGAGAGGTATTACATAAGGGCAAAGGATGAGATGGGTGTGAGGTTTATAAGATCTAAGGTGCATGATATCCAACCAATTCATGGTACCGATGATCTTATGATCTGTTATACCACCGAAGATGGAGACATCGTTAAAGAAAGATTTGATATGGTTGTCCTATCCATGGGTTTGAGGCCCCCCAAGGATGCGGTTAACCTAGCCAATAAGCTGGGGATTGAGCTTGATAGGTATAACTTTGTAAAAGTAAGCAGCTTCTCTCCCATTAGCACATCCATACCTGGTATCTATGTCTGCGGTGCCTTTCAATCGCCCAAAGATATTCCTCAATCGGTTATAGAGGCAAGCGCTGCGGCCTGTGCCTCATCCATAAGTTTAGCAGAGGCACGCAACTCCCTCATAAGGGAGAAGACCTATCCTACCGAAAGGGACGTCTCTTATGAAGAGCCAAGGATCGGTGTCTTTGTCTGCAATTGTGGGATTAATATCGGTGGAGTCATTGATGTGCTCAAGGTCAGGGATTATGCAAGGACCCTACCTCACGTAGTGTATGCAGAAGATAATCTCTTTACCTGCTCCCAAGACACCCAAGAGAAGATTAAAAGGATTATCAAGGAAAACAGCCTTAACCGTGTAGTTATAGCCTCCTGTAGTCCCAGGACACATGAACCCTTATTCCAAGAGACCTTAAGGGAATGCGGACTTAATAAATACCTTCTTGAGATGGCAAATATCAGGGATCAAGACTCCTGGGTTCATATAAATCAACCACAAGCCGCTACAGAGAAGGCTAAGGATCTAGTGCATATGGCAGTAGCCAGGGCAGCCTTATTGGAACCCTTAGAGGAGATCACACTGAAACCCACCTCCTCAGCACTGGTTATCGGTGGCGGGGTAGCGGGTATGGTAAGCGCCCTATCCTTGGCTGATCAGGGATATAAGGTCCATCTGGTAGAAAAGGGGAATAAATTGGGTGGGCATGCCTTAAAACTAAGGAAGACCTTTAGGGGTGAAGATATCAAATCATACATAACCGACTTAGTAAATAGGGTAAAGGGACACCCACTAATTGATACTTATGTTAACTCCCAAGTTAGGGATGCAGGCGGCTATGTGGGTAACTTCAAAAGTACTATAGCTACTGAGACCGAGGTAAGAGAGATACATCATGGGGTTACCATCATTGCTACTGGGGCCCATTCACTTAAACCTAATGAGTATCTTTATGGAAAAAACCCTCATATCTTACGTTGGTTTCAGTTAGATAAGATGATTGATAGAGAGCCTGAGGTTATCAAAAAGGCAGACACTTGGGTGTTTATACTATGTGTAGGTTCAAGAGAACCTGAAAGGCCCTATTGCAGCAAGGTCTGCTGCACCCATGCACTTCGAAATGCCTTAGAACTCAAAACATTAAATCCTAACATGGAGATATATATCCTTTATAGGGATATCCGAACATATGGGATGAGAGAAGGTCTCTATACAGAGGCCAGAGATAAAGGGATAGTTTTCATCCGCTACGACCTTGACCATAAACCAGATGTTAAAGAAGAAAACAATGGTAGGTTAAAGGTAAGGGTCATAGATAGTCTCTTAGGAGAACCTATAACCATATATCCAGATTTTATCACCTTGCAGACTGCCATCATCCCCAGGGATCATGAGAATCTGGCCAAACTGTTTAAGGTTCCTATGAATGAGGATAAATTCTTGGTAGAGGCCCACATGAAACTGAGACCAGTAGATTTTGCTACCCAGGGTATTTATGTAGCTGGCCTTGTCCATTATCCTAAACCTATTGATGAGAGTATTGCCCAGGCACAGGCGGTGGCAGCCAGAGCAGGAAACATCCTCTCTAAAAACCATATTATGGCAGAGGGTGTGGTCGCTTCTGTTAATGAGGAATTGTGCGCTGCCTGCCTAACATGTGTTAGGGTTTGCCCTTATAATGTCCCATTTGTCAACCAGCAAGGTAAGGCCTGTATTGAAGCGGTCAAATGTCAAGGATGTGGAATCTGTGCCGCTGAGTGTCCAGCTAAGGCAATTACCTTTAGACATTTTAGAGATGAACAGATAATTGCTGAGTGTGAAGTACTATCGGCATATAAGGAGGATCAGAGCAAAAAGCACATATCTAAGGGATATGTGCCATGAAAGATGGTTTTTGAGCCTTTCATTATCGCTTTCTGTTGCAATTACTGTGCCTATGCCGCCGCTGACCTGGCAGGTTCAGCGAGATTGCAATATCCGCCTAATGTGAGAATCATTAGGGTACCATGTACAGGAAGGATAGACGTGATACATATCCTTAAGGCCCTAGAGAATGGTGCAGATGGTGTATATGTAGCTGGATGCCTGGAGGGGAATTGCCATTATTTAACGGGAAATCTCAGGGCGAGGAAGAGGGTTCAATATGTCAGAGATTTACTTAGCCACATAGGTATAGAGAAAGAAAGAGTAGAAATGTACCATATGTCTGCTGCTGAGGGCGCAAAGTTTGTTGAAGTGGCTAAAGAAATGACCGAAAGAATAAGGAAGCTGGGGCCAAGCCCCTTGAAAGGTGAAACATTCATGGCCTCCAGGGCCACAAAGAAGAATGAAAATAGAATATAGGCAG
>DTXE01000222.1 GCA_012962595.1 Syntrophaceae bacterium
AAATCCCAAATTCCAAATCCCAAATTCCAAACAGTGTTTGGTATTTGATGCTTGGGATTTGGAATTTAAACTGGAGGAGTTATTTTCACGTGAAAGGCGTGAAAGAAATTTCCACAGATTTTGGAGACATCGAAACCCCGATACTTAACAACTGGCCAAACCAGGGGTTGGGCGAGTCAACCCTGATAGAAGTCTGAGAGCAGCACAGGCTGCCATCCCAGATATAGCTTTTCTATAGAGATTGCAAGAAAACCTTATACATGTGCAGAATGCCATCTTGATTCCCATGTACCAGCATGGAATGTTTACAAGGAAAGCAAACATGGAAATATCTATTTTTTCCAAGAATGGAGAATGGAATATGCAGGCTGTACCCTGGAATAGGTAAAGACTTTAAGGTTCCCACATGTTCTGTATGTCACAATAGTCTGATTACTACACCTGATGGTAGGGTGGTTGTGCCGATGACACACAATCTTGGCGCCAGACTATAGGTCAGATTGTTTGGACTCATCTATTCCCATCCCCAACCAAAGAAAGGTGATACATACATAATCAAAAACAAGGATGGACTGCCGATGCCTACTACTTTCGTAGAAGATTTGGCTTCTGAATATCTTATTGACGGTGATGAGCAAGTAAGGCGTCAAACCCAGATGAAGAAGCTCTGTAACACGTGCCATAGATCGAGCCGGGTCAATCAACACTTTGCCAAGATGGACAATACATTAGTAGAGACAGATAAGATGGTTTATGCCGCTACTCAACTCCTTCTTACTGCAGGGGAGAAGGGAATAGCTGAAAAAAACCAATCCATTCGATGAGAACATTGAACAAAAAATGGATAGAACAGTGGCTCTTTTATACTAACTCTACCCGGTATGCTTCAGCTATGACAGGTGCCTCTGATTATGCTACCTTTAAGTTGGGTTAGTGGGAGCTGACCAAAAATCTTCGAGAGATGCAGAATTTGATAGAGTTAAAGTCTGCGAAAAAGGAGTAGCAGGATTCATATGGCACAGGTACTGATGCTTCTGTCCCTGGCCTCCACCGTATTTTAAACTATCCATTATGGGTGTACATATTTTTAGATTATAGCGACATTTCTGGATATCCTGGTAATTTCAAGTTCATTTATAACATCATGGACGGAATTAAATCGGTAAGAGAAAAAATCAGGGGGGTGATATTATGGCCAGAGATCCTGTTTGCAAAATGGAGGTAGATGAAACACAGGCAAATCATTAGAGAATATCTCTACTTCTTCTCCGCATTTCGGACACTTGTGGAAACTAACCTTCAAATTCCTGAAATCCTGTCCTGGACATTTGATGGGCATTTAACCTCCCTCTGAATTCATTTTGGATTAAAAGCCTAATATTAGTATAACTTATGGTCCAAAATTATCAAGGAGAAGGGGGTTGACAAAGACCTCAGCGAATAATTGAGGATTTGCCTGTTCTCGGGCGGTTCGCTTCGTCCAGATGGGTAGCTCGAAAAATTTCATAACATTCGCTCAAAGGGCTTCTTCAGAGCCTTCAAGTGTATACCAGAAGAGCTACCGAATTAAGTGAGCATGAGCAAAGAAAGAGATAGAGTGAATTCCTCATGCTCACCGATGTTATCCATCGGGGCAATAGAAAAAGGATTTATTATGGTAATGAAATTTGATAGAAGGCAGTAAGGAATAAATAAAAATTTTTGGCCTAAAAATTGCCGATAAAATCAGGAGATTAGGATTGTTAACGGTATTAAGTATAAGCAGGAGAGGGTAGTATTCCATTAGAGATGCCCGAAGACTATCCACATAAATATTTTTATACTCACTCAGTGGTTGATTATCACATCCATTTGGATGTGAACCATGAAAAAGTGAAATGGCAAATATCTTAAGATCTGGAGGTGCATAACCATGTCTATAAGGAATGAGTTTCTTTCACTCTTGCTATTTTTTTTATTTATTACAATGCCTGCTAACTCAATGGCCGGACCGAACACAGAAAATGGCCTTATACTGGATGATCTTATAAAAGAAGCTATGGAGTCAAATCCTGAGATTATGGCGGCCAGGGCCAAGTGGCAAAGTGCTGAGGCCATCATCAAGGCTAAAGGGGCACTTCCTGATCCACAATTTTCCTATACATATTTCGTAGAAAATATCGAAACCAGAGTCGGCCCCCAGAGGCATGTATTTAGTGTTAGACAAAGCTTCCCTTTTTATGGCAAAAGGAACCTCAGGGCTGAGGTGGCAGATAATGAGGCCCATGCCCTCAAAGAGAATTATGAAGCAGTTAAAAGGAGTGTAATCCAGCGACTCAAAAGGGCTTACTACGAACTGTTTTATGTACATAAGGCCATTGATATTACCCAGGATGAAAAAGAGCTACTTAAAAGGTATGAAATCATAGCTAGAACTAAATATGAGACGGGCATGGGTAGCCAGCAAGATATTCTTAAAGTTCAAGTTGAGATTAGCCATTTGAATGATAAGTTGTTATCTCTTGGTAATCAAAAGCAAATGGCCGAGGCCACCATCAATACCTTATTAAACCGGCTTCCTGATCAACCCTTGGGTAAACCCATCGCCCCTAGGATAGAAAAAATACCTTACGGCCTGGATGAGCTTCTTAAGATGGCTGAGGATAATCGCCAGGAGGTGAAGGCAGCCAGCGCCCTTATTGAAAGAAACAGAGAAGCCTACCGACTGGCAAAAAGGGATTATTTTCCTGATTTAACTCTGGGAGTTAACTATTTCGATATCTCTCAGGGACCTTTATCGGTTGCTGATAATGGTAACGATGCCTGGAACATTGTGTTTAGCATAAACTTACCCATATGGTACAATAAGCTTTCTTCACAGGTTAAGAGTGCCCTGGAAGGTGTAAAGGCCAGCCAGAAATTTCGCCGAGATACCCTTAATCTAGCTTTATTTGAGGTAAAGGACAACCATTATAAGCTCATAACCGCTCAAGAAACTATAGATCTCTATGAAAACGCCCTTATCCCTCAGGCAGAGCAGTCACTAAAGTCAGCAGAAGCCGGCTATGTTGCGGGTAAGGTCAGCTTTTTGGATTTGCTTGATGCCCAGCGGGTTTTGTTAAAAATACACTTTGGTTACTGGCGGGCGATAGCAGATTATGCGCAGCGCCTGGCAGACCTGGAACGGGCGGTAGGTGTGGATCTTAGTGAGATACCTGGAAAGCAGGGATAATTCAGGAGTTATAGATGATAGCAGAAAACAACCACGAAATGAAAAAGTCTAGACATAAGAAAGGGACCTTTATTATTTTGATTAGCACAATTCTTATTGCCATTATGGGCTTGGGCTATTGGAAGTGGTTTAAATCAGAAGGAGTTCACAAGCATCCTGGTGCAACTCTAGAAGTGGCTAAGGAAATGCCTTCCCATGGAGGCCACACACCAACTGGACCTCAAGCCCTACCTTTAGAGGTACGCTTAAGCCCAGAGGTAGCACAAAGGGCTTGTGTGCGTACAGAGGCCGTTCAGAGACGCCAACTCATAAAGGAAGTTCAAACTGTTGGCAGAATTACCTACGATGAGAGGCGTCTTAAGTATGCCACGGCTTGGATCGATGGGCGCATCGATAGGCTTTATGTGGACTTTACTGGGGTAAAGGTAGAAAAAGATGCCCCTCTGGTTCTCATTTACAGCCCTGAACTTTTAAGTACCCAAGAGGAGTATCTACTGGCTATGGAGACCCTAGAAAGATTAGAGAAAGGGGGTAGTCCCCAGCCTATCGCAGCGGCCAAAGCCCTGCTTGAGGCCACCGAAAAGCGCCTTTTACTCTGGGGTATCAAGCCACATCAGATACAGGAGCTTCAAAAGACCAAGAAGGCCAATACCCACATGATCATCCACTCGCCTATCAGCGGCACCGTGATCCATAAAAATGCCTTAGAAGGGATGTATGTAAAAACTGGGGAGAAATTATATACCATCGCTGACCTTAGCCAGGTATGGATGCTGGCAGATATCTTTGAGTACGAAATCGCCTGGGTAAAGCTTGGGCAAAGGGTGTTGATTACCAGCTCCGCCTACCCTCAAGAGACCTTTGAAGGAAGGGTGGCCTTCATCGACCCATTTTTAAATGAGAAAACCCGCACGATAGCAGTTCGTATGGATGTACCTAACCCTGCTGAAAAACTTAAGCCCGGTATGTTTGTGGATGCAAGGATCCAGATACCTATTGAGGAGTCAGTGCCCGTACTTTCAGTTCCTGTTACTGCCGTGCTTGATACTGGAGTGAGGAAGCTGGTCTATGTGGAGAGGCATCCAGGACACTATCAACGCATAGAGGTGAAAATTGGCCCTCGAGCAGGCAACTATTATCCTGTGGTCTCTGGCCTCAAAGAAGGAGATCGGGTAGTAGTATCTGCCAACTATCTTATTGATGCTCAGAGTACCTTGGGGGCTGCAGCAGCCGCTTACGGAGGGGCTATTGAGGGCGAGGCAGTCCCTCCAGTACATCACCATTAGTGATATCTTAAGAATATGATTAATAGAATCATTGAATGGTGCCTGAAAAATCACTTTCTGGTCTTGGCCTTTTTTGTCCTCCTTCTGTTCATCAGCTATTGGGCCTTAATCCGTACCCCAGTGGATGCCATCCCCGATATCGGGGTAAACCAGCAGGTGGTGTTTGTAGACTGGCCAGGTAGAAGTCCCAAGGATGTCGAGGATCAGGTTATCTATCCCCTCACCACCAATCTTTTGGGAATCCCTAAGGTAGAGGCAATCCGTTCTAACTCCATGTTTGGATTCGGAATAATCAACATTATCTTTGAAGATGGTGTGGATTTCTACTGGTCCCGTACCCGTATTCTGGAACGTCTAAATTTTGCTCAAAAGGACTTACCACCAAGGGTGGTGCCAGTGCTGGGACCGGATGCTACAGCCCTGGGGCAGGTGTTCTGGTATACCGTGGAAAATGGCTACTACTGTCCAGATCACCCACAAGAGAGTTACGGCTGTCCTGGGACCTGTCTTAAAGATGGCAGGGCACTTATACCTTCCAAATATAACCTAGCAGAACTACGTAGCCTTCAGGACTGGTTCATCCGATTCCAGCTCGCATCTTGTAAGGGTGTCTCCGAGGTAGCCAGCATTGGTGGCTATGTGAAACAATACCAGGTGGATGTAGATCCTAATAAGTTGCTGGCCTACCATATTCCTCTTAAGGATGTGATTACCGCAATAAAAAAGAGCAATATCGATGTGGGGGCCAAGATAATCGAAGAAGGAGGTTCTGAGTGGATTGTTCGGGGCCTAGGGTTTATCAAGAAAGTGGAAGATGTGGAGAACATCGTGGTTGGGGCCTCAGGTGGTATTCCTATCTATATCAAAAATGTGGGCCAGGTTTCCTTGGGGCCAGATTTCCGCAGAGGGGCCCTAGATAAAGACGGATTTGAATCGGTAGGTGGCATCGTGCTTATGCGTTATGGAGAAAATCCCCTTGAGGTTATTGATGCCGTAAAACAAAAGATAGAACAGATTAGGATAGGGCTTCCTCCAGGTGTCAGAATCGTGCCCTTTTACGACCGTTCTCACCTCATCCACCGGTCTATCAACACCTTGAAGTGGGCACTTATCATGGCAGTAGCTATCACGGTGGGGGTTGTCTCGGCATTTATGGGGCAGGTAATCGTAAGTCTTATCATCTCAGTAGTTTTACCTGTGGGCATTTTGATGTGTTTCTTGGTAATGTATGGGCTTAAGGTATCCTCCAATATCATGAGTCTGGGAGGTATTGCCATTGCCATAGGTATTATGGTGGATGCAGGAATCATTATGACAGAGGGCATATCTCGCCACTTGGCTACGGAAGAAAGAGAGAAAGGCCGTTTTGATATCATTTTAGGTGCTGCCAAGCAGGTTGGGCCACCTATCTTCTTCTCTATCCTGATTATCATTACCGCTTACCTCACCATATTCACCTTAAGAGGACAGTCAGGAAAGCTCTTTAAACCACTGGCCCTCACTACAGTTTCGGCTATGGGCAGTGCTGCCCTGCTTTCCATTACCTTGGTTCCTGTGCTCTGTCTGCTGGTACTCAGGGGAAAAGTGAAATCTCCGGAGAAAGACATCATAGGCAGGACTCTCATAAGGCTATACCGACCAGTATTGGGTTTTATCCTGAGTCACAGGTTGCTGGTAGTTTTCATTGCTTTCCTGATTCTCCTTGCTAGCCTTTTCCCTATCTTAGGGGTGGGCATAATTACCAGGCCCCTGCGCCTTGTGGTTGATCTAGAAAAGGTACCCAGGCTAAAGAATTTTGTGAATCAGCTTGAGAATCGGTTTCCTGGAATCAGAAGTGAATTCATGCCCCCTCTAAATGAGGGCGATCTCCTGTACATGCCTGTGACCTTACCAGGTACCTCATTGACCCAGGTTATGCAGGTAATGCAAACGCAAGACAGAATCATTAAGACCTTACCAGAGGTAAAAACTGTGGTTGGAAAACTAGGCAGGGCAGAGACCGCTACTGACCCTGCTCCAGTAGGTATGATTGAAAGTATGATCATTTTGAAACCGCATAAAGAGTGGCGGTCTGATATGACTCGCCAGAAACTTATAGGAGAGATTATCCGGAAGACACAGGTACCCGGCTTTAGCCCTATCATGACCCAGCCTATCAGAAACCGCATTGATATGCTTGCTACCGGTATTCAAACACCTGTTGGAATTAAGGTATTTGGCACCGATCTTAAGAGAATCGAGCAACTGGCCATAGAAATTGAAAGTTTGCTTAAGAAAATCCCAGGGGCACTGAACCCTTACGCAGAAAGGGTAGGCAACAAGCCGTACCTTGAGATCGAAATCGATCGTAAAGAGTGTGCCCGATATGGTATTCTTTTAGGGGATGTACAGGACATTATTATGACCGCCATTGGCGGTATGAATCTTACAACCACTGTGGAGGGTCGAGAACGCTATCCGGTGCGTGTGCGTTACATGAGGGAGCTTAGGGATAATGTAGATGCCTTAAAACGTGTGTTGGTGGATGCCCCTTATGGTATTAAGATCCCACTAGAGCAGCTTACTCATATCCACCGGGTGCTAGGACCGGCCAAGATTGCTAGCGAAAATACCACACTTTATATCCGCATCTTTGTGGATGTAGACACCGAGGTAACTGGCATCATGGACTTCGTCCGGATGGCCCAGGAGGCGATACGCGAAAATATTAAGTTTCCACCGGGCTACTTTATTACCTGGAGTGGTCAGTACCAGTATGAGCTTCAGTCCAGGCGGCAGCTTATGCTGGTGGTACCTATGTGCCTAGCTATAATCTTCATGTTGCTCTATGTCAAATTTAAATCCCTTTCTGGATCCTTGGTGCTATTTCTTGCTCTGCCCTTTTCCTTTGTAGGTGGCATCTGGTTACAATACCTGGCGGGCTATAAGTTCTCCACAGCCGTTTGGGTAGGCTACATCGCCCTTTTCGGTGTGTGTGTTGAAGATGGTGTGGTTATGGTGGACTATCTACTGCAGGCAATGAGAAGAGAAGGGGGTAGCAAGAAAATCCGGGATTTGATAACCGATGTGGGTCTTATCAAAATTCGTCCTATTATGATGACCACTGCTACCACCATTTTTGCCCTTTTTGCCGTGATGTTCTCTACAGGCACCGGTTCTGAGGTAATGAAACCCATTGCCGCCCCTATTGTGGGGGGGATGGCTACCGCCACCATAGCAAATTTGATACTGATACCGGTTCTGTTTTGCTGGATACAGGAGAGGCGGGAGAGACATTCTCAAGAATAAGAAGGTATAGCAAAGAAAAACGGCTGAATCCTGCACTGACTCCCCTGTGATGTATGACGAAACCTATCACACAACTGCTTCTAGTCGCTGCTCATTTTGAATAATAATTTTTGGATTTGGGTTCTTTGGAGGAACAGGCAACCCTTTCCCTTTCAATAGAGTTATATGTTCTATCATCCCCTATTTTGTCCTATACAAACAATCCCCTATTGAATGCCCAATACCTGTAAAACCCTCTAGGTCCGGAGAGCAAAATCCAAAATAGAAGGGCTCCTGTGTAGCTTCAATTATTAATGAGTATTCTAACTCTAGCACCTTTTTCCTCCTTATTACGAACTAACTTATCCCACCCAGGTTTTCCATAGTATTGAATAGAACCCTTTTCTTTTAGGAGCTTAAATCCATTCTGCTCTAACAGTCCTACCAATTCCCTAAATTTCACATGAAAATAGCTCCTCCAGTTTAAATTCCAAATCCCAAGCATCAAATACCAAACAAATTCAAAACTTAAATATCCAAAATCCAATAACTTTTCCAGGTATGTTTTGGTCATTTGGATTTTGATATTTGGTATTGTTTGGGATTTGGGATTTG
>DTXE01000223.1 GCA_012962595.1 Syntrophaceae bacterium
GCATACAGCCCCTTTAGGGAAGTCTGTTTTAAGGGCCAAATCAACTGATTTAGGAACAGCTAATATCCCAAGGGTCAAAACTGCACATAATATCTTTTGTTTAACCCACGAGATGTCTGTGGATCGACTTCCTAAAACTGGCAGCGGCCTCTTTTGACCTTTATCCATTAGATTTGGTTCCTAAAAAGCCGGGTTGCCCTAGAAATTATGTTCTTTGGCTACCAGGCCGACCTATTCCACACAATTTTACACCATATGTCAAGGGGAAAGGCTATAATCCCTTGGACATTTCCAGGGCCCGCTGGCCGGCAGGATAGAAATTATCCCTTGCTCCTATGGGTGTGAATCCTGCTTTCTCAAAAAAGCGACAGGCCACTTTGTTCATCTCGGCAGTGCTGAGATGAAGCTCAGTGGCACCATATTTTTTGGCTAGGGATTCCATATATGCAAGCAGGGTTCTACCGATTCCTCGCCCCTGATATTCAGGTATAACAGCTATAGCTAGGAGTTCTCCCACATTCCTACTGAATATGAGGTTCTTTCGTAAATACAACATAGCAAAACCAAGGGGAGTACTATGTTGCTCGGCAATAACTGTGATAACATCTGGTCGGTCAAGCCAGCGGAGCACAATCCCAGCATAATCTCCAAAGACGGAAAATACCCTACGTGACAGATTGCTCACAAAATGTCGGTCCTTAGGCATTCCTTTGCGCAAAGTAATAGAGACGCTCTTTTTTGGTGTCTTTTGTCTTCTTATGGGGGTTGCGGTTTGGATACCCTTTTGAGGGATGTTAATTATGCCCCTGGCTTGCCTTAAACGGTTTTTTCTCTTTAATTCACCGTATTTTCCGAATCGTCCGCCTATGCTCAAAATATCACCGTTCAGTTCTTCCTGGTTTCTCTTAAACTTACTTCGGGTCCTAAGACTATTTACCCTCAGGGAAAATTTGAGTAAGGGGGATACCCTTTATCTTTTGGAGACAATTTTCCAGTGCCTTTTCGACGGTATCACCCATTCCACAGTACTTGGGATCGGCTTCCCGAATCAGTAGGTCGGGTATGGCTAGATATCCTTCCTGGTCAGGAAAAAGGGCCTCGTGGATATGGATAAAGCATCTTTCCCTGCCACGACTAAGTTCATAGGTATGAATTTTGGTCAAGGTGTCATTGGGTGTTAAAAACCTATCAAACATATGCAGCCCTCCCATCTTTTGATTGAATATATGCACAATTCAGTCTTTCGTTCCCACCTTGCGAGGCAGGTTTTTGCAATCTTTTTCAAACTATATCAAACATAACATTCAAGTCAACATATGCTCCCCATGATTTTCTTCTCTTGGAGGTTAGACAGAAGATTGCTTTGGTAGGGCTACCTTTGCAAACAGCAGCATGTATGTCCCTAAGGTGAGTCCGCTTATCCTCACTGTCCATGGTGCACCGATTATTTGAGCAGCTGTTCCCGCAAAAAAGCTTCCTACAGGTATCATACCCAGGAGCATCAATACGTATATACTCATTACCCTGGCCCTTAGTCTATCAGGAACGGTTTGTTGAATGAGACTGTTTATGGTGACAATCTTGGTAACCAGGGCCCAACCAACCACAAACAGAAACATTAAAGAGAGATAAAACCAAGAAGAGAGAGAAAAGAGGATTAAAAATACTGAGAGGACCACTCCCCTTATTATCATATCATGTATCTTTGATTTACTTACACCTGAAGCCATCCTTAAAAGCCCAAATATGGCACCAACACCTACTGCTGCCATGAGAAAACCTAAAGCCTCAGGCCCCTTTTCCAGTATTTTTCCAGCAAATATGGGCATAAGAACCATATAGGGCATGACCAGTATGCTGGTGACGCCCACTGTGGTTAGTAGCATAAAAACAGTGATGTCCCTTCTAATGTAGGTAAATCCTTCTTTCAGGTCGGTGAGAAAAGATCTCGTTTCCTTGGGCGAAGACGGAATGGGCTTTATAAGGAAAAGGCCCACTATTATTGCCAAAAAGCTAAAGCCGTTTAAATAAAAACAACCTGCCTCCCCCATGACTGGGATCAGAACCCCTGCAATGACGGGTCCTAGCATACGAGCAGCGTTAAAAATGGAAGAATTTAGGGCAATGGCATTTCTTAAATCTTCCATTCTAACCAGGTCTCTTATGATGGAATGACGGGTGGGGGCATCAAATGCATTAATTACCCCAAGTATTCCGGCCAGAAGGACAATATGCCAGACATGGACTAAGCCCGTAATAGTTAAGGTTGCCAGGATGAATGCCTGAATCATAGAGCCCACCTGAGTTACTATGAGAAGATTGCGTTTATTTGTCCTGTCGGCCACTGTACCAGCTATGGCAGATATGATAAGGATTGGGAAATAACCTGCCGAATACACCAACCCTAGATAAAATGGCGAGTTAGTCAACCTGAAGACCAACCAGGCCTGAGCAGTTCTATGCATCCAAGCACCTATGAGAGAAATCATTTGTCCCAACCAAAATGAGCGGAAATTACGATATCTCAAGGCACGAAATGTGTATCCAAATTTCATGTGAAAATA
>DTXE01000224.1 GCA_012962595.1 Syntrophaceae bacterium
CTTTTCTCTTGACAGGGACTGCGTGTGTCAATTACCATTCCTTAGATATCTTATGGGAGATAAAAAATTTTGGAGAAACTGAATCCTCAGATTTTTAGGGAATATGATATTAGAGGTATTGTAGATAGGGATCTTACCGAAGAGTTTGCGGAACAACTGGGGAAGGCCTATGGGACATACCTCAAGAAAAATGGACTCTCCCGAGTGACGGTTGCTCGTGATGGTCGTCTGAGCTCAGAAAGACTTAAATCTGCCTTGGTTCAAGGAATGATCTCTACAGGATGCCGGGTTACTGACATAGGTCTATGCCCCACTCCTGTCTTTTACTTTTCCATATTCTATCTGAATAAGGAAGGTGGTGTAATGGTTACTGGCAGCCACAACCCACCACATTTCAACGGTTTTAAGATCTGTGTTGGAAAGGAAACCATTTATGGCAAACAGATACAAAATTTAAGAAAGATAATAGAGGATGGTGCCTATTCGTCGGGCAAAGGAAATGCCGATTCTTATGAAATATTGCCTTACTATCGGGATCATCTTTTAAAAAATCTTCACATAAAACGGGGCTTAAAAGTGGTATTGGATGCGGGGAATGGTACCGCAGGCATTGTTGCCCCTCAACTTTTTGAGGATTTTCACTGTGAGTGTATTAAGCTGTATTGCGAGGTAGATGGAACTTTTCCCAATCATCATCCGGATCCTACCATGGTAGAAAATATCAGGGACTTGATAGCTAAAGTTAGAGAAGAAAAGGCAGACATGGGTATTGCCTATGATGGAGATGCTGACAGGATAGGGGTAATTGATGAACAGGGAAATATCCTGTGGGGCGATCAACTCCTCATTATATTCTCAAGAGAAATCCTGAAGGTTCACAAGGGGACTCCTATTATAGGGGAAGTAAAGTGCTCCCAGACCCTTTATGACGAAATCTCAAAGCTGGGCGGAAAGCCCATTATGTGGAAGGCTGGTCATTCCTTGATTAAGCACAAGATGAAAGAGGAAGGTGCCTTACTGGCAGGAGAAATGAGCGGTCATATCTTCTTTTCCGACAGATACTATGGTTATGACGATGCCATCTATGCCTCTTTAAGATTGGCAGAAATTCTATCCGCCACAGATAAAAGATTAAGTGAGTTTCTACAGGATATTCCTAAGACCTTTTCTACTCCAGAGATTAGGGTGGATTGTCCAGATGAGATAAAATTCAAGGTGGTGGAGAAGGTAAAAGAATACTTCAAAGCTAAATATAAGACAGTGGATGTAGATGGTGTTAGAATACTCTTTGATGATGGGTGGGGTTTAATCCGAGCCTCAAATACCCAACCTGTCTTGGTTCTTCGCTTTGAGGCCTTCAGCCAAGAACGACTAATGGAGATAAAAAGCCTGGTTGAGGGTAAGCTAGAGGATGTATTAGAATCCTTATGAGCAAAAAGCCAAAAGCAAAAAGCAAAAATTCAACATATGACAAGCCGGAATCCATAGGATTGATATTAAAAAGGGCCTTAAGCACCAGGAGACTTAGGGAAAAATGGAACATTATCCAGATTCAGAAATACTGGAAAGAGATAGTGGGTGAAGCCATTTATAATAATGCCCAGCCCCACAATATTATACAGGGTGTCCTTAAAGTTGGGGTTTCAAGCTCTACATGGATGCAGCAATTGCAATTTATGAAGGATACCATAAAGGGCAACATCAATAAGAGGTTGAAAGGACAGATTATCAATGACATCCGGTTAGAATTGATGGCCCTTCCTCTAGAGAAAACGGATCAAAAGGTATCGAGAATCCCATGGGATGGAATCGAGGTTAATGGAACTGTTAAAGGATTTTTTAAAAGAGGTAGAGGTGGCATTAAGGATAAAGACCTACGAAGGCTATTTCGATCAATTATAGTGAAACAAAGACGACTTGATACCTATAAAATCCTCAAAAGGTCCTAGGCGTAAAAATGTTGTATCTCCTCAGAGTAGCCACCCTCAGGTTTGTATACATAAAGCGGTCTTTCTATCTTAAGTTCCGTACCGCTCCCCTTGATGGCCTCTACCAGCAAAAACCTTGCCTGAGATAAAGAATCCGAGTAAACCAGCCTGAGCCTTTTTGGCTCTAAATTATAGGTACGCAACCAGTAGAAAAGATCCACTAATCGTTCAACACAATAAATGAGGGCCATCTTCCCCATAGGTTTCAATAGATATCTAGATGCATTGATGACATCCTCTAATGAACCCTTAATTTCGTGTCTAGCAATAGCTTTCTGCAAGTGGGGATTGATACGCCCTGATCCCATCCTATAATAGGGAGGATTACTAGTCACCCAGTCTATTGACTCCGGATCAAATATGCCCTCCAAATTTTTCATATCTCCATGGATAATAGAAATTTTATCCTCCAAATGGTTGAGTGTCACATTGCGGCGGGCCATCTCCACTAAATCCTCCTGAATCTCGATGCCAAATATCCTTTTTACTCTGGTCTTCGATGCCAGAATCAGTGGAATAATGCCACTTCCTGTTCCAAGGTCAACCCCTGTCTCCCCCTCCTGAGGTGTGAAGAAACCTGGGAGGAGGATGGCATCTATGGAAAAACGGTATCCATGTCTTTTCTGAATGATTTTTAGTCTTCCATTAAAGATGGTATCTAATGTTTCATCACCCTTGAGAAACGTGCCTTCCATCAGCTCAATCTCTCCAGATACCCCTGAATTAGTTGGGCATGCTTAGCCCCCGAGCACTCACCACAAGTCAATCTTGTGGATAACTAGGCCAGCCATAACCTTTGGGTAAAAGTAGGTGGACTTATGGGGCATGGTCAATCCTTTGCTAGCAATTTTATGAACATGCTCCACCTTTGTAGGATTTAATAAAAAGGCCGCCTGAATGCTGCCATTATCTACCAGTTTTATAGCCGTTTCCATGTGGGGGGTATACTGAATTACACCTTCATTATCCATATCTTTAGGCTCAAGCCCTAGAATTCTTTCAAGAACGAAATGGGTGAAAATGGCCACATCTAACTCCCTAAAGTCTGGCCTTATATCTTGGGCACTCTCCACTAAGTCTTTTTTGGAGGTTAATGTATAATAAGAAGGGTTCTGTTTTACATACATGCCAAATGAGGTATCCATCTTTTTCAAATCTTCATAAAAATGCCTCATTATCTGGTGCTTATTATCCTTATCAATTTTGTAAGATTTTATCTTAAAGTACTTCTCCGCCTTTCCAAGAAAATCCTCCAAATTGAAGTCTACCCATTTTGAGATAAGCCGATGGACGGGCAATATGACTAAACCTGGACTATAAAGATTGCATAAGTACATCATAACATAGTTAAAGGAGGCCATTTCTCCAGCATGGGGGTATCTGGCACGGATATTGTTCCTATAATCTAAGGCTGCCTTATATCTGTGGTGACCATCTGCTATAAGGAGAGCTTTATCCTTCATCTGAAGGGCTACATCATTTATAACTCCCTTCTCTTGGATGCCCCATAGTCTATGCTTAACATGAAATAAGTCTTCAAATTCCAGCAATGGTTTGGATTTTATTCCTGAATGCAGTGTAGCTATCACATTGTCCTTAGGGTCGGAATATAGTGCAAACACTGGACTAAAATGGGCGTGACATTTCTCTAGCAATGTCAATCGATCCAATTTGGCGGATGAATACATCATTTCATGGGGGAAAAGTTGTCCTTCTCCAAAATCCTCTAACTTTACCAAACTGATAAAGCCACACCTTTTTCTTGTGCGTTGCTTCACGCTATATTCAATCTCATAAAGATACAATGAAGGTTGGTCATCTTTTATAAGAATCCCCTCCCTCTGCCAGTTTTTAAAAAAGTGAGCCGCCCTAGTATATCGATTATCCACTTGGTTATCTTGTGGAAATGTCTTTCCCAAAATTAATCGAATCATATTACAGGGATGTCTCTCATAATAAGCATTCTGCTCTTCTGGAGAAATTACGTCCCAAGGTGGAGTTATTACATCCTCCATATTTTTGATCAAAACCTGATTGTATCTAAGTCCTCTAAAAGGAGCGATTATGGCCATGTTTAAACTATGTCCTTTCCTTTGGTAGCTCACCCCATTTCAACTTTGCTCTCAAAATTTGGAAATAACTTCTGTAAGGTGATTTTATAAGGCGGATGCAGGTGTTTGCCTTTTTGACCTCTGTCATGTCGCCGCCTTGAAGATGCAGCCCAGTTTGTCCATCGAATGTCAAACTTACACCTGTGGCCCACTCGGCCAACTTCACCCGTATAGTAGCGGATTCTGGTAGGATGATAGGTCTATTAGTTAGAGTAAAGGGACAGATTGGCGTTAATATTATAGTATTAAGTCGAGGGTAAACAATGGGGCCACCTGCTGATAAATTGTAAGCAGTAGAACCTGTTGGTGTTGAGATAATGAGGCCATCACCCCTGAAGGTATTGAGATAGGCACCATCTACGCTAGTTTCTAATTCTATGATTCGGGCCAGTGTTTCCCGCATGAACACTATATCATTAAGAACCCTCTGCTCATAAACATTTTCTCCGTCCCGAAGCACAGAGGCATGAAGCATCATGCGATCTTCTGTCTCAAAATCACCTTTCAAGATCATTTCAAGAGTAGAATATATTTCCGAAAGGCCAATTTCTGTTAAAAATCCTAAACCCCCAAGATTAACCCCTAAAATGGGTATGCACTTATCTCCTACCAGCTTTGCTGCATGCAATAAAGTGCCATCACCACCTATGACAATCACAACATCTAAAAAGGGGGAGAGTTCAGTCTCATGAACACATACCTCAATTCCTCTTTCCTCAAACCATTTCTTTAATTGAGATGCCACTTGGATAACCTCTCCTTTTTGTTTTCTAACAATACCTACCTGTTTCATGATTGTCCTTTTCTTGTAAGGATTTTGGTTAGGATTTTAATAAAATTGCAGTATTTTTGTCAATGAACAAAAAATTTTGGAAAATTCCTTGACAAAGAACTAATTAAAATTCAAAATTACATCTCCGTTTATGAGCTGGTTTATACATACCTTTTAATCTAAGATGGTAAATATAA
>DTXE01000225.1 GCA_012962595.1 Syntrophaceae bacterium
AGTGAGAATTTTGGTTACCGGAGGAAATGGTTTCATAGGTAGTCATCTGGTGGAGGCCTTGCTAAGGAAGGGCCATCAGGTTAGATGTTTAGTGCGTCACCGGAGTAGTTTACGGTGGATTCAAGGGCTAAGTATTAGGCCGATTTTTGGAGATGTGACAGATCCCCATTCCCTAAAAGATGTGGTAGCTGATGTTGACTGTATTTATCATCTGGCGGGATTAACAAAGGCACATCACCCTTCAGACTTCTATAAGACAAATTACTTAGGCACTAAAAATCTCATCGAGGCCTGTTATCTTTATAACCCAGGCATTAAAAAATTTGTCTTTTGCAGCAGTCTGGCTGCCGCAGGGCCCAGTCCCGACGGGATTCCCAGAGATGAGGAAAACGAATGCCATCCTGTAAGTGACTATGGGAAAAGCAAGCTTAAGGCGGAAGAGGTGCTCAAGCAGTACATGGATACACTCCCTATAACCATTGTTCGGCCCCCAGCTATTTATGGCCCCAGAGACAAGGATACATTGAGCTTATTTAAGGTGGCCCAAAAGGGGATATTACCCCTTTTGGGGGGACGCAGCCGATATGTGGATATATGCTATGTTCAAGATGCAGTGAACGGCCTAATATTGGCAGGGGAGAAGAATGCGGCTATTGGTCAAACCTTCTTCTTGACCGGTGGTGAAATCCATAGCTGGGAGGAGATTGGGGATATTATTTCCTCAGTATTGCATAAAAAGGTAAGAAAGCTATCATTACCTAAAATACTGATTGACGTTACAGTGGTAATGGCAGAATTTTTTCTTAAATTCACAGGGGCACCACCACAGCTCACGCACCAAAAGATTGTAGAGATGCGACAGAAGTATTGGATTTGTGACTCCAAAAAGGTAAGAACTCTTTTGGGATACAAACCCCAGATGCCTTTATGGGATGGTATAAAGGAAACTATTGACTGGTATAGGATCAATCACTGGCTATAATGTCAAACTAAACCTATGGTGAATGTCATTAGTCAATAGTCATTTGTCACTGCTAAAAGACAGCAATAGCTCGTTTGGTTCGTTTTGATCGTTAATGTAGTTAGTAACGATCTCAACGACCTAAACGCTCTCAACCATCTTAACGATCTGTACCGATGACTAATGACCAGTGACCTTGCCTATAGTCTTCCACATTATGCATATTCTCTGTTTAGTAAAATTTTATTATATGAATTTGACTAAATAATAGTTAAATTTAACTATATAACCAAAACCAAAATGTCAAGCATTTTTTCACACCTCTCTTTTGTCCGGAGTTTCCTGAGCTTTCGGCATTATCACATGGGCAGGAGGATTTTTCTAATCAGACCAATTAATAGATGTGAATGATTTTTCTTTTGAAAATGAATAACTGCTTTTTGAGTTATCAAAAATTAGGATCTTTCCCTGAATGTTGTCCTCATCTAGCATCGAGACAAATCCGAAGAATATTTTATCCTGAAAAGCCGATCTGGGAAGTTTGAATACTACAAAGTTTTCTGTAGCCGTACCTACTTCAGCTTCTATAAAATTAAAGGAATGAGTGGGTCTTTCAAGAATGTCAACAAAATCAAAATAATCCTTTCCCTCATACATTCTTTTATCAGAGTCAACTAAGTAGGCATTTCCATATTCCCATTCCATCTTCTTCTTGCCCACATTTTCATATCTTACATCAACCCTGAGGTAATATGATTTGCGGATAGGGGAGACTGTAACCTTCAATTTCTCCTTCTTCAGAGTGCCATCCAAAAAGATATGGTCTACTAACCGAATATGAGACACAACCCCAATAAGAAGCAAAACTTGTGATTAATAGCATAAAAATGGGAATTCTTATGTTCATTTTCCACCAAAGTACCAGGTGAGACCCCCGCTAACCTCCAGAAAGTTTAAATGGTCTCCAGTATTTTCGGGCTTGAAGTTAAAATTTCGAACATCGGCTCTAAAGGCAAATTTTCTAGTAAGAAAGATTTTTATTCCAGCACCTAAGTTCCAAGCAAAGTCGGTTTTTGACTCTGATCCCTCACTATGGAGGTAAATCAGGCCTATTCCGCCGGTTAAAAACGGGACAAACCATCCCTCCGGCATAACATGAATTATCATGTTGCCATAAAAGAGGGATTCATAGTCATTAAGTTCCTCCACATCTCCCACTTTTTGCCCATCAATCTTTGAAATCTTGTTGAGGTCATTGTTGGACAACCCCCAGCCCAATTCTCCACCAATATGAGATGTGATATCATAACCTAATCTTAATCCTGCAATGTTACCGGTTGTGGGATTTATAGATATATCGTGCTTTGAGCCACCGACATATATGGGATAGCCCTCCCATTGGGCATCACCCAGCCCTATGAGTCCGCCCATATAGCCATTTACTTCAAACATGCCGCCTCTTACCTCCGCAGAGCAAGGGTTAGCCATTCCCATGATTAATAAACCTATTAGTAAAATGCAGGGTCCCTTATTCAATCCATTTTACCTTTCTGGTAATACCTCTTGTTATGAGTCTCTAACTTTCTTTTGACAGCGATTTTATGTTCAATTGGCCATTTTTCCCAGAGGGGAATAACATATAAGAATTCCCTCGACAAGAAAAAAGTATGGATTTATGGGGTATCTACGGCTACTCCTTTACGGAATTGCCTACAATAGGAAGCTCACATTCGTCTAGCACTGGCACAGCGATGAAAACAGTGATAGAAAGGAGTGTGGATGGCGAGAAACTTTCCTATAAGCTTATCAAGGTGTCTACGCCCCCCTTTGAATACGGCTGGAGAATAATACATAGCGCTTATATGTATCTCCGTGCCTTTCTGGTATTCCACTATCTCGAAATTATCATGGTAGTCTTAATTTTTGTACTGATTACGGAACTATATTTTGCCAAGATCAAGAGCAGGGCTGAGAGGCCAGGCAAAAAGGATAGAAGAATAAAGTTTCATATAGGGTTAACCTGATAGTAAGGCTTACTCAATGGGGCAAGTTTATCTCATGAGGTCAAGTAATTGACTGCCTTAAAGAAAGGGTATTGAAAAAATATAAGGAATCTGATGTAAGAAAAAACTAGATGTCTTACCAGGAAAATGGAAAAGGGATTTTGGGCCTCCATAAGAACGTCTTCTCTGCTGGATTAGTCAGCTTCTTTATGGATTTCAGCTCGGAAATGGTCTATCCCCTGGTACCCTTATTTCTTGCCACCATATTAGGGGTTAACAAATCTATCATTGGAATTATCGAAGGCATTGCCGAAAGTACCGCCAGTCTGCTCAAGGTCTTTTCTGGCTGGTTTTCAGACAGAATTGGCAAAAGAAGGTTTCTTATGGTGGGAGGTTATGGAGTCTCTACCCTTAGCCGGCCATTTGTGGCCCTTTCTACCCACTGGGGACATGTCTTAACCTATAGGTTCATTGACCGTTTCGGTAAAGGTATTCGGACGGCCCCACGAGATGCCATCATAGCAGAATCAAGCCCAGAGGTGCACCTAGGCCGCTCCTTCGGCTTTCACCGGGCCATGGATACAGTAGGAGCGGTGGTGGGACCGGCTACGGCCTTTTTGTTGCTTTCATTATTCTCAAATAGCTACCGTCTGGTTTTTTGGGTCTCTATGATTCCTGGAATTCTTGCGATCATGATTATTGTTTTGTTTATCACCGAGAAGAAGGGGAAAAGAGGGTTAGTCACCTTACCCAAACTGAGCCTGAAGGATTTTGATTATAGGTTTAAGGCATTTATATTTGTAATTACCCTGTTTGCCTTGGGTAATTCCAGTGATGCCTTCTTAATATTACGGGCCCAGAATCTAGGTATAAAAATTGCTGTTATTCCTTTAGTCTATCTTTCGTTCAATGTAGTCTATGCCCTATTTGCCTGGCCCGCCGGAATCCTGTCGGATAAGATTGGCCCTCGGAAGGTAATCCTATCTGGTTTTATTCTCTTTGCCCTCATTTATTTGGGATTTGCCTTAGCCCAGAACCCAACCCACATATGGATGCTCTTTCCTTTGTATGGTATATTTATGGGATTAACCGAGGGGGTTCAGAAGGCCTATTTAGCCACTATTATACCTCACACTCATAAGGCCACTGCTTATGGCATCTATAATAGCCTTATAGGACTGGCCGTACTTCCTGCCAGTATTATGGGAGGTTATCTTTGGGATACCATATGTCCCTCAGCTACTTTCTATTATGGGGCCATTGTGGCTTCATTTTCTGCCCTTCTTTTTATATTCTTGCTTAAGAAGTGAAACCAAGAAGAGATTCCTTGATATTTTTGTGAATTATCTATATTAAAACTGGAAAATCCCTTAGAATTATGCTATCAAAGATAGATAGGAGGTTACTTACGATGATATCAGGTCGTGACGTTTCTGCATTAGATAGGCCGGAGGTTTTGCAATATCTGTTTCATCCTCGCAAAGAGTACAGACAAACCCCACCCGAGAGTGGTATGGACTATTTTATCACTGTGGAAAAGGATGTACAGATTGGTGCGCGATTCTTTCTTTGGGAGCCTGCAGAACCCCATATTCTCTTTTTTCACGGGAACAATGAGATTGTAAGCGACTACGATGGTGTTGGCCCCGCTTATAACCACCACGGCATAAGCTTTCTTGTGGTGGATTACCGGGGCTATGGACAAAGTGGAGGACAGCCCACTGCTACCTCCTTGCTATCCGACGCCCACACCATCTTCAGGGACATACACCGCTGGTTGAATGAGCATAATCGAACGGGTCCCCTTCTCATTATGGGCCGATCTCTTGGAAGTGCCTCTGCTCTGGAAGTGGCCTCCATCTTTCAAGATGAAATTGCTGGCCTCATTCTTGAAAGCGCATTCGCCGGGACTGTGCCACTACTTAATCGCCTTGGCGTAGCAACTGACATCTTAGGGATTTCTGAGGCAGATGGCTTTGCAAACTTCGGCAAGATCAAGACAATAGGCAAGCCCACACTGATTATTCATGGCCCGCATGACGACATCATCCCCCTGAAGGATGCCGATATTCTCCTGGCCAACTCGGGGGCTAGAACAAAGGAACTTATGCTTGCCCTGGGTTGCGGTCATAATGACATTTTACAGCGATGTGGAAAGACCTACTTTGAGGTTATCAGTCGGTTTGCCATAAGGCTAAAAAGAGCGAGAAGAAGGCCATCAGAAAGAACATGGTTCCACTCTCAGCATAATCCTTGCTAACCACCGAAAGTCCAGAAAGGCAACAGGAGACATGAAAAGTGAATTGTGTTGACCTCGCTCCAATATTTGGTATAGTGCCTGCAAATAAAGAGGCACCCATGTTATTGCTTGTTTTGGATGCTCTCTTTATCTCGTTAGAGCCTTTTTATTAAATCCAAGATATGGTTGGAACTGTAGCTAGGAAATTAAGATTTTACCTTGACACCTCGGTTTTTGGCAGCCTTTTTGATTTTGAGGATCCAAGGCGGATAGAGACAGCAAAGAAGCTAATGGAAGGAACAAGACATGGAAACGGAGGGAAGCCTTGGTCTTGCTGAAAGCTACTTAGAGCAGCATATTATACCTGAGAAATTCAGAGATGACGCAAGACATATTGCTATTTCTGTTTCTATGAAGTTGATGCCTTGATTTCGTGGAATTATAAGCATATGGTAAATATAAGGGTTAAGAAGATGGTAAATGCTGTAAACTTAAGATTGGGCTATAAGCCTATCGACGTTCTTTCAACCGAGGAGGTAGTTGAGTATGGAGAGATGGAGTCATAAGTCATTGGAATGGATACATAAAATAAGAGAGCTGAATTATGAAAAAACCAGAGGGAAACAGCCTAGAGAGATTGTCGAAGCAACCCTTAAGGACACAGAAGATCTTATAAAGAGATTAAATCCTAAACTGATTTCTCCTGAGGATATTATCCCAACAAAAAGATACTCAGTTCTTAGATGACAAACAAAGAACCCAATTTGTAAGATGATCAGCTTTCCCTTACCTCAAAGGATACGAATATGCCTACTATTAGGAAGGGTGACCTTCGTTTTACAACTATAAAAATGAATTTTGAAGGTCTGCCCCTGCCAGATTTCCCTTTGGAAAGTGGAGTTGATCTCCGATATATGCAGGAAATTCTGGGTCACAAAAGCAGTAAAACAACCGAGATTTATACCTATGTCTCGACTAAAAACCTTTCAAGTGTCATAAATCCTCTGGATAATATCTTAGATAAAAAGAGAGATGATAGGTCATGAGAGTGCAACCTCATCCATAGAGGGTAAAATAGGGACACAGAGCTTGTCTAAAAACTAATTTCATGTTTTGGGCTAAGGGCTATTTTTATAAAAATTGTCAGGCTTACAGCCTTAGTTTTCACCC
>DTXE01000226.1 GCA_012962595.1 Syntrophaceae bacterium
GAATTTGAAAGACTTCTAAGCCCCTTCGGCCCATCAAACGGGGTTCTCAAACGTCCCTCTGACGGCAAGACACCGAAAAAGATAGCCTGGCTTCAATGTGTGGGCTCCCGGGAGATAAAGAGAGCTTTTATTGGCTATTGCTCTGGTGTCTGTTGCATGCATGCAGTCAAGGAGGCTCTAAATACCAGGGAAAAGAGTGATAACCAAGTTGAAACTACTATCTTTTTTATAGACCTGAGGGCATTTGGGCGGCACTTTGAAAGGTATGTAGAAAAGGCTAGAGAAGCTGGTGTCCGATTTGTGCGTGCTAGGATCTGGGGGCTTAAGGGGGCTGAAGATTCACAGGATATATCCGTGAGCTATGTGACCGAAGATGGTAAGAGAATCCATGAAACCTTTGATATGGCCATTTTATCTTTAGGATTGAAGCCTGCAAGGGATACAGTGGATCTGGCCAAGAAACTGTCACTTAAACTTAACCATTATGATTTTATAGAAACTGCTTCCTTTTCACCCACCAAGACTTCAAAACCAGGGATTTATGTATGTGGTGCTATTGAAGAACCAAAAGATATCTATGGGTCTATGGTTCAGGCATCAGCAGTGGCCACTGAGATTTCAGCACAACTTGGTTTCATAAAAAGGGAATTTGGAGAAGTTACACCCTTAAGAGATGTGAGTGGCGAGCCGCCAAAGGTAGCAGTATTTATCTGCCGATGTGGTGAGAGTGTGGAGGACATGATAGATACCGAGGCCTTGAGAGCATATACAGCTAGTCTCTCAGGGGTAGTACATACTCAGGTTGTGGATGTTGGGTGTCACTATGAACATAGACAATCCATTATTGATACTATAAAGGCTGGCGATTTTAACCGTGTTATCTTTGCCGGTTGCTCTGGTCGTATAAATGAACCCCTATTTTCAGAGATGGTAAGAGACGCTGGCCTAAGTCCTTACCTTTCTGAACAGGCGAATTTAGGCGAACTCTTATGCCTTGTTCACCAAGGGAGAAAAGAAGAGGTCATTCAGAAGGCCAAGGATTTTGTCCGCATTGCAGTGGCCAAGATGGTCAATGCCCAACCTTTGAATCCATACTTGGTGGATGTGCAGAAATCGGCCCTGATCATAGGAGGTGGTCTTTCTGGACTGGTTGCAGCTGACAACTTGATACGTATGGGCTTTGAGGCCCACATCCTTGAGAGAGGTGAACACCTTGGTGGTTCAGCCAGATATATAGGCTCCACCCTTAAGGGAGAAGACGTGGGAGCCTATCTTGAAGTTCTTAAGTCCAGACTTAAGGGCCACGAGCTGGTGCATATCCATACCAGGGCTGAACTCTTGGAGCTGAAAGGTGTGTGTGGTGAGTTTAGATCGAGAATCAAGGTCAATGGTGAAGAGAAAGTCATCAATCATGGGGCAGTGATCGTAGCCACAGGGGGAGAGGAGTTAAGACCCCAGGAGTACCTCTACGGCCTTGACTCCAGGGTGCTAACCTTGCTTGAGTTTGAGGAGAGAATGGGTGAGCTAGTAAGCCCATTTACCGAGATTAAGAATATAGTGATGATTCAGTGTGTGGGCTCACGTGAACCACAAAGACCCAACTGCAGCAGGATTTGCTGTACCAAGGCAGTGAAAAATGCTATCAAGTTAAAGGGTATGAGGCCAGATATCAATGTTTATATCCTCTATCGAGATCTAAGAACCTATGGGTTTAGAGAAGACTTATATGGTGAAGCCAGAGAAAAGGGGGTGGTCTTCATCCGTTTCGGCCTAGACTCAAAACCAAAAGTCGAGACTTATCGCACCCAGGATAGGGACACCCTCAAGGTGAAGGTATGGGATAGATTGCTGGGTGAGCCTGTCTCCATCGAGACGGATCTTGTGGTTCTGGCTGCAGCAGTGGTTGCCCCTCAAGAAAACCGTAAGCTTTCGGAGATTCTTGGGGTTCCTTTGGATGATGACGGTTTTTTCAGACAGTCGCCCAAAAAGCTTAAGCCCATTGAAACAGATCGGGCAGGCATTTTTATCTGTGGTTTGGCTAATGGCCCTAAATTCGTGGAGGACTCCATTGCCGAGGTTCAAGCATCGGTGACCAAGGCGGCCCATATCTTGATTCAGCCACATCTGGAACTGTGGCCTACTGTTTCCATGGTAGATGTTAATAACTGTGATGGCTGTGGATATTGCATTGACCCCTGTCCTTATCAAGCGCTGAGGCTATTCGAATATATGCATGAAGGACAGGTAAAAAAGATTGCCGAGGTGAATGAAGTCCTGTGTCAGGGCTGTGGTGTTTGCCAAGCCACTTGTCCTAAGAAGGGTATAGGTGTACGTAACTACATGCCAGATCAGCTTGAGGCCATGGTGGAGGCAGCGGTAACATAGGAACGTCATCAGTCACTGGGGACAAATGACCAATGACTTTATTATAATATGGAGGAAAGGATATGGCAGAGATAATGGCAAATGAACTTGATCCTAACTTCAAGCTGGAGGTAGCTGCAAGACTTGGCGGGGCCAACATCAAACGTTGCTTTGCCTGTGGAGCCTGCACAGGCAGTTGTCCAGCCAGCCAGGTAGTGGAGGAATTTGATCCCAGAAAGATCATACATATGATTATACTGGGGCTTAGGGAGCAGGTACTTTCTTCGCCCATCATATGGTATTGCCTTCTTTGCAATACCTGCTCTTTTGTATGCCCTCAGGATGTTCGGTTCAGCGAGGCCATGTCAGTACTCCGCCAAATGGCAGTCAAAGAAGGGTATGTAAGTTCTTCTTTCCAGAAGAGACTTGAGGCCATTGAGGAGTTAAATCAGAAGTTGAGAGCTGAGATGCTAAGATGTGCCCTATCTGAGAAAGATAAGAAAGAGAAGTCAAGTCTTAAGCAGCTTCTTGAGGAAGCTTGTAAAAAATGTATATAGGTTTTAAGCAAGTATGAAGCATTCATGGCCTTCAGCCACAAAGAAATATGAAAATGGAATACAGGCAGAGATTAAAATTCAAAATACCAAATCCCAAATCTCAAATTCCAAATTCCAAATTCCAAACCATGTTTGGTATTTGATGCTTGGGATTTGGAATTTAAACAAGAGGAGCTAGCAAAAAAGAAACCCTCCTGCCTTCAAATTAGTATAATACTCCCCAAAATCTGGACATAGTAATAAGGTGTATGTTAGCCTGCCATAACCTAAAAGGAGGTATGGC
>DTXE01000227.1 GCA_012962595.1 Syntrophaceae bacterium
AGAGATGTGGATGCCATTCACTTGGGAACCTGTATAATGAAGGCCACACAAACTGCCAAATGCCCCATTGATGTTGAAGACCTCAAAAAGAAGCTTGAGACTAAGTTTCAAAAAGAGGTAATTCTGGGTACCCATCCCTATGCATAGGAGAGACCTTTGATAATACTGAAGCTAGAAAACTCCTAAGGCATGCGTCGGAATCCTTGCAAAGATTACGATGGGCATATTTATCTGGATAACAAGTCTAGCTACTTCTATGACCTAGAATTAGAGCATTTTCTCGAGGACCTCACCTTTTATGCTCGGCACATTCCTAAAGATGCCAGAGATATTTTGGAGTTGGGATGTGGCACAGGCCGTTTAACCCTATCTCTAGCAAAGGCGGGGTATCGTGTAACAGGCATTGACATTTCTCCCTGTATGCTCCAACGGGCAGTCAAAAAATATAGATCAAGAGCTAGTCAGATACACATTCACTTTATATGTATGGATATTACCAAAATGGCATTCCGCAGGTGCTTTGATGTAATTCTTCTCCCTTATAATACCTTGAATATGCTGGTAAATATCTCAGATTTAAAACAATGCCTAAATCTCTCCCGGCAGTATCTAAAAAGAGATGGCCGATTACTGATGGATGTTTTCACTCCAGATCGCCAGCTTGTAAATTTACACAGGAAACGGCTGGTACAGCTCAATAGTCTTCCATGCCCAGATGAAACTATCATCCGAAAAGAGGTTTCTAGAACCTACCATGATAAAACGTATCTTTTAGACATGACTGAAATCTACCACGTCTATCAAGGCCCCACAAAACTCCCCACAGAAACCTACCAATATAACTATCAACTAATTGCATTAAGTAAGGAACAGTGGGAAATGATTTTGACTGACTGTGGATTTATGATTGAAGCCACATATGGAGATTATGCATTGAACCCTTATTTTCCATCAGAAAGTACAAAAATTCTTTTTATGGCAACACCTAAAAAGACCAAATTCTGATCTCCAGCCTTTCTCTTTCTGATAAACACCGCCGTGGCTGATTTTGAGGTAGGTGTAGTAGATTTTTATGAAAGAGGGCTCTAAAAGGCTTCTTTGAGTGGATGTTATGAAATTTTACGGGGCGAAAAGGATTTTTTCAGAGCCCCCTGAAACATCCATTGACAATATCAATGCAGTTTGGTACTTAATTTTTAACTTAAGCGCTGATTTTATAGTGAATGTCATAGTCAATGGTCATTTGTCACTATATTTGGCTGTTCGCGGTTCGCTATTAGCAAAGAGCAAATTAGATA
>DTXE01000228.1 GCA_012962595.1 Syntrophaceae bacterium
CAAATCTCTCCGGCATCCATACCTTCTTCTTCCCCCCGCTACCAGGGTGAATGGCAATTAGGGTTTTATCTCCTCTAATACCCACTTCTTTAAGAAATCCTTCAGCAAAAAGCCTGTCAGATTTGGTTAAATATAGCCTCGGATACATGCTTGAGGCGTTGAGACCTATTCTATTCAGGGATGACAGGATATAATCGGTGATATGAATTTGCTCACCATTACTAGGTAATGTTCTGATTTGGAGGAAATGCTGGAGGCCAGCCCTTTTAAGATTCTCTACAAATATGGGATTAGGATTGGCAGTAAAGATGACCCCCAGGTCGAACATGGAAAGATAATCTACCAGCCTCTGTGAAAAAATGGGCCTCTCCATATACAGCATAGCCCATTCTTTTCCATCGATGGAGATTACTTTATCCGCATAGTACCGCCCGTAAGCTAGCGATAGAATTTTGGGGAAACCTGCTATCTCGAAATGGGCTTTTTGATAATGTTCTCTCAGGCTAGCAATAGCGGGAAGCGATAGGATAAAGTCCCCTATGGCTCCTTGATGAACAATAAGTACCCTTTTGACGGACTGTGGTAGCATGATAGTAGCTTAGAGCTTCACTACTTCAGATTTTGCCCACAGTAGCCAGATAAATGGTAGTTTCTTCCTCACCATCAAGCTCAATGAGCCTATTTATCTCATCATCATAGAAGGCACCAATAGGACATGACCCTAAATTAAGGGCGGTAGCAGCCAGCTGTAGATTCTCACAGATGTGTCCCACATCCATAAAGATATAGCGAATGGCCCTATTTCTGTATTTCCACATAGATCGAAGCACTATGGCGGTCCATATAAATACAATAGCGGCAATCATAACAGTCACTTGCCCCAGAGAGGCCTTTGTAATCTCTCTGAAAAGGTCTCCCTTAGCAATTTGCTCCAACTCAAAATCTTTGACGTTAAAGTGGTAGATTCCCTTTTCTACACCATTCACACGATTTACCCAGAGATAAGTCTCTATAGGATAAAGGGCTCCTGCTGATGGTGCAGTCCTGTAAAAAAACGGAGGGCTTTCAACAGTTATCCCCTGAGTTGCCCAAAGTAGACTTGAAAGTTCCTCCAAGGATATGGGAAGGGGCTTATAATCCCTTAGAGATCTTCTCCTCCCCAGGCATTCCCAGATGCTAGCCCCAGAGATTAAATTTGGCTCTGGGAGGCTAATTTTGATGGCATCTGGATAGGTCTTAAATAAGGAAGGCCTCTCTATAGGGCCTAAATTATCAGAAAGGGGAGTACCTAGGTGATATTTGGTTTCTTGGATATAGCGATAGCCAATTCCTTTTTTATAACTGGGCATTCCGTAGATACATTTACCTCTAAATCATGTTTCTGTGGTAAAGAATCCTCAAACCCTCCAAGGTCAAGTTCTCATCTACCTCATCTATAGTGTTTGACTCTGAGGCAATGATGGTAGCCAGCCCTCCAGTGGCCACCACCTTGGGGTTAGATTTAACTTCTCTCTTTATCCTTTCCACAATCCCATCAACCAATCCAGCATATCCATAGATAATTCCGGCGTTCATGCTGCTCATGGTATCCTTGGCCACGATATTTTTAGGTTTGGCAAATATATCTGCCCTAGGAAGTCTTGAGGCATGCCTAAAAAGGGCGTCACACGAAATCCCAATCCCTGGAGCGATAGCACCACCCATGTATGCACCTTCTTCGGAAATATAGTCAAAGGTAGTAGCTGTGCCAAAATCCACCACAATTACATTGGTCTTGTACTTTTCATAGGCAGAAACTGCGTTTGCTATACGATCTGCCCCTACTTCCCTGGGATTATCATAATGGATAGGCATCCCTGTTTTGATGCCAGGGCCTACAATCAGAGGATGTATATGGAAATATCCTTGGCAGAACCTCTCCATGGTGTAGAGCATAGGGGGAACTACGCAGGATATAATAATTGCCTTTATGTTATTAAGGCTTAAGGAGCTTTGGGAAAAGAGGGCCTTCAGTAAAAGACCATATTCATCAGGGGTTATATCCTTTTCGGTTCTGATTCTAAAGGATGCAGAAAGGAAATTGTCTTTATAAACCCCTATAAGTGTATTAGTATTGCCGATATCAATGGCTAATAACACCTAATCTACCATACCTCCTAATTCTCACTTCTTAAGCCCTTTTTATAGCGTCAATCATCTGGGTAATCTCTTTTGATTCTTTAACCCGATGGACCCTTACTATATTTGCACCATTCAGGACACACGCAGCAATGGTGGCATAGGTGCCAACATCCCTATCATCTGTGCCCAGTACATCACCTATAAACGCCTTACGTGAGGTTCCCACCAAAATAGGCCTTCCCAATACCTTAAACCGCTTTAGTTCCCGGATAATCAATAGATTATGGTCCCTTGTCTTGCCGAAACCAATCCCTGGATCCACTATAATATTTCCTTCAGGGATACCCCGATTTCGTGCTACACTAATTCTTTCTTTCAGAAAATCAATTATCTCAGGAACAAGGGAATCATAATGAGGACTTATCTGCATGTCTTGTGGTGTTCCTTTCATATGCATAAGGATTATAGGTGCACGGAACTCATGAACCACATTTGCCATTTCAGGGTCGAATCTCATAGCGCTAATATCATTAACCATGGCTGCGCCCTCACCTAGTGCCCTCTTAGCTACCTCCGACTTATAGGTATCTATAGAAATAGGTACTTTCAGCCGTTTAGCCAGTTCCCTTATTACAGGTATAACCCGTCTGATTTCTTCTTCCAGGGGTACAGGTGTTGAAAAAGGTCTTGTGGATTCACCACCCACATCGATTATGTCTGCCCCTTCTTCAGCCATCTTCTCCCCATGAGCGATGGCCTTATCTTTGTTAAAAAACAATCCACCATCAGAAAAGGAATCCGGTGTCACATTTAGTATCCCCATGATGTGGGTACGTTTCTCAAAATCCAGGTAGGTGTGACCACATATTATACCCATTAAGAGGTTTCGCCTGTATCTTCCCTGGGGGAAGCCTTACCTGCCTCATGGGGAGTGGGTGATTTAACCTCCGGCTTCCTCAATGGTGTTACCACCCCCTCTATGATGTCATCAATGGCCTTGCCATCCAAGGTTTCTTTCTCAAGGAGGGCAGTAGCTAATGCATGGAGGGTATTTATATGTTTGGTAAGGACATCCTTTGTTTTATTATAACTTTCCATTACCAGTTTCTTAATTTCTGCATCAATCTTTACCGCCGTTTCTTCACTATATTCCTTATACCTGGTCATTTCCTTCCCCAGAAATATCTGCTCCTCTCTTTTTCCATAGGTAAGGGGACCCAATTCTTCGCTCATTCCCCAATCGCATACCATCTTTCGAGCTATCTCTGTAGCCTTCTCTAAGTCATTACCCGCTCCGGTAGTATAGTCTCCAAAAACTAATTCCTCGGCCACTCTTCCACCTAGCAACACTGCCAGGTTATTCAAAAGATACTTCTTGGTATAGGTATGCTTCTCATCTAAAGGAAGCTGTTGAGTCAATCCCAGTGACCTCCCTCTGGGGATAATGGTGACCTTATGAATGGGATCCGTACCTGGAAGAAGCTTGGCCACCAGGGCATGACCTGCCTCATGGTACGCAGTAGATTTCCTTTCTACATCGCTGATGATAAGACTTTTACGTTCGGTTCCCATCATGACTTTATCTTTTGCCTGTTCAAAATCTGACATTTCTATTACATCCTTGTTATATCTAGCAGCAATGAGGGCGGCCTCATTAACCATATTTTCAATATCCGCTCCAGTAAATCCAGGGGTTCCCCTGGCCAAAATGCTAAGATCTACATCCCCGGCCAAAGGAGTCCTCCGAGTGTGTACCTTTAGTATTGCCTCCCTACCCCTAACATCAGGTATAGGTACTACCACCTGACGGTCAAATCTTCCGGGACGAAGCAATGCAGGGTCTAAGACATCTGGTCTATTGGTAGCAGAAATGAGGATAACCCCTTCATTAGATTCAAATCCATCCATCTCCACCAATAGCTGATTCAATGTCTGTTCCCTTTCATCATGGCCCCCACCCAGTCCCGCTCCACGGTGCCGTCCTACCGCATCTATCTCATCTATAAAGATGATACATGGGGCATGCTTCTTACCTTGGATAAATAGGTCGCGCACCCTGGCGGCCCCAACACCCACAAACATCTCCACAAAATCTGATCCACTGATACTAAAAAAGGGGACCCCAGCCTCACCCGCAATAGCACGGGCCAAAAGTGTCTTCCCAGTACCTGGTGCACCTACCAGCAACACACCTTTTGGTATCCTTCCGCCCAGTCGTGTGAATTTTTTAGGATCCTTAAGAAACTCAATGATCTCCTGTAATTCTTCCTTAGATTCTGGGATACCAGCCACATCTTCGAAGGTTATCCCTTTGGCCTGCTCTGGCAGAAGTCTGGCCCTACTTCTTCCAAATGACATGGCCCTCCCGCCTCCTGCCTGCATCTGCCTCATAAAAAAGATCCATACCGCTATCAATAGGACCATGGGAAACCAGGAGATTAATATGGTAACGTACCATGGGGATTCATCTTTGGGTTTAGCAGAAATCCTAACGCCCCTTTGCCTTAAGATATTAATTAACTCTGGATCCTGTGGGGAGAAGGTTTTGAAGGCCCTGCCATTCTCATAATTCCCGTAGATGTGGTCTCCCTGAATGGTTACCTCCAGTACATCGCCGTGCTCCACGCTGGCGAGAAAATCGCTATAGGTAATGGTCTCTCTGGCCTGTTTGGGATGGCTGAACATATTAAAAAGGAAGACCATGGCTAAGCTAATCATTAACCATACTGCCAAATTTTTATAGAATGGCTTCACTTTTACCTCCAGGTAACATCCCCACCTGGGATGGGGTTATTAAAGATATTGTGCAAATAGAATGCCATTTACTAAAGATTAACATATAAAATACCTTATTTCAACACATTCTTAACCATAAGGCCTCCACTGCAGCAAATCTTAGAATAATTGACCATGGGTGAGAGGCGGATGAATTTTAACCTTCAAGACCTTTCTTGTGTCCCCTGTCAGTTTTACACCATCATCAAGCCTAAGACCTGCTACCCACACTATCTGATCGCCTGCTACCAATAGGGGAATGGATTTTCTCATATTTTTTGGAATCTTGCAATTTATGAGGAAGTCCTTGATCTTCTTAAAACTCTCCATCCCCAAGGGTCTAAACCTATCACCTGCCCTTATGTTTCTAATAATCAAAGGAAAATGTACCTTGGAATAGTCCAAATAGGCAGTATTTTTATCTACCTCTATATTCAAATCTTTATTATAATCCACTACCTCAAAGGATATTACCTTGTTCACCTCCTTCACTACCACCGGCTTTAAGTCTGAAACCAGGTATAAAAAGTCAACCGGTTCTTTTGTCCTCTTTTCAAAGATTATATGTTCATAGGACCTTCTGACAATTAACCCGTGAGGTAAATTTAGCATTTTGGAAGGGTGCGTTTGACTAGCCAGTTTAAGAACATCCAGAATATGATTAAAGCCTATAGCCCTGAGGTCACCTTTAACCGTCTCCACCGCCTTTCGGATCAACCTTAGTTGGAGCGCCCTATGAAGATCCAAGAACCGGCTGGCATCAAGAATCACTTTAGCAAAGTCATGGTATTTTAAAATTTTCAAAAATTCTTGGGCAACTATACCTTGTAGCCAATCCTCTTCATCCCTGAGGATAGAGGAAAGCTGCACTAGATTCTCTCTTAACTTAGGATTGTATGTTCTCTCCAAAAGAGGAATAAGATCTAGCCGGATCTTGTTGCGTAGGAATCTCTGATCTCTGTTAGAGCTATCAGTAACATAAGAAAGGTCATATTGGTCTAAAAATCTCTCGATTTGTCTTCTGGATACTTCTATAAGAGGTCTGATAAATATTTTATCCCTCACCGGCGGCATACCACATAAACCCAGCCTTCCACTACCCCTTAAGACCTTCATAAGAATATCCTCTGCCTGATCGTCCGCCGTGTGGCCCAGTGCAATCCTTTGTGCCCCCTCCATTTTCAATGTATCTTCCAAAAACTGATATCTTAATATCCGCGCTGCCTCTTCTGTTGACAGCTTCATTTGGTGTTTAAAAGAATAGATATCTCCTTTTCCCACCCGACAGGGAAGCATCAACAGCTTAGCCAAATTCTCAACAAATGTAGCATCTCTATGTGACTCATTACCTCTAAGACCATGGTTAAAGTGGGTTACTATCAAAGAGAGATTCCACTCCTCTCTCAGGTGATTCAGGATGTGAAGTAAAGCCGTAGAGTCTGGACCTCCAGATACAGCCACTACCACTTTATCCCCCTGGGTAAGCATGTTATATTTCCTGATGGTATTATTTACCAGACTTGAGATATCCAAAAGCCCCTTCTGGGCAAGATTATAATGGTTTTTCATGTGAAAATAACTCCTCTAGTTTAAATCCCAAATCCCAAG
>DTXE01000229.1 GCA_012962595.1 Syntrophaceae bacterium
CCCACTGAGCAGATTCTGGTAGTGTTTTATTTCCTCCTTGGTGCGCTGTTTACGCTCTTGCCAATAGTATTCATTTATCACTCTGTCATGCTGTACATCCAAACCATCTAGCACTCGCAGAAGGGCACAGAGTAATACCAGTCTGTTGCTACTAATGGTTTTATCTTTGAATTTGACACTATTAACTGCTTGCTCTAGTGGTGGAACTTTAAGTTCTTCAAAGTCCTTATCCTTCCACTCATCCTCTGATCTCAATAATGGCAAAGCTTTTCTGTGATATTTGCTAATTAATGCAACAGCTTCTCTTTCTTCCTTAGTAGGAAGGTAATCTAGGTTGAGGATTCGATCGTAGGAAATAAAGTTGTGGAACTTGCGCACCAATGAAGGGAACAGGGAGATAGGAAGAGTTTTGTCCCCATACTTGAACTCCAGACCAGTGTGTCCAATGTCATGTAGCCAAAGACAGCAGATAAGGAGATACAGCTCGTGGTCTTCTAGGAAATTTGGGTTCTTTTTAAACTGTGGTTCTAGCAAGTCTGCAGCATATTCTAAGAGACGGCGGCTATGACCATGGGAGTGTTCCACAACTTCTGGTATCTGATCTCAGATCCAGATGTACTCCCAGCGGGGTATTAATTTATTCTCCAAATCTTCTTGCCAATCTTGAGGAAGTTTTTGCATCAACCTTGCTCCATGTCCAAAGCGCTTGAACCTTTCTTTTATATAAACTTCTTCCAAGAACTTACCAAAAGGATTCTTTGCCCAAATACCATTCTTTTCCTCAAACAACATACGAAACTTGGTGGGTGGCTCCAAGGTGATTTCTTCTTGCCTACGGAGCAAAGAACGAAATTCGTCGAATAGTTTGAAGTTCCAAGTCAAAGGCAGTGCTGGCACTCTTATGATCTTTCCTTTCTCATGCTGGTATATCACCTCTACCCATTCATGTACAAAACCCCAAAGTGAGAAAATAGGAACTAATCCCTTGTATCCTCCTGTGATGTTGAGAATAGTTTGCTGGATACCATTTTTTCTCAATTCAGAAACAATGCTTTTTAGCATATCAAGAAAATTAGCACAATCTTGACTAAATTCCTTCTCATCCTCAATATCCAAGTCAAACTTTTTTATA
>DTXE01000230.1 GCA_012962595.1 Syntrophaceae bacterium
GAGGATAGACTTTCTTGGGCCCTTTTTAAGATCAATGGATGAGAACTTGAATGGCCCACATATCCACCTATATCGGCCTTTATCACCGATAATGTTATCGTATCATCCACCATGTCTTTCCTCCTTATTTATCTTTGCCATTTCATTTTCTATAAGCAGACCATAAATTTGTGCCCTCTGAGGGGGGCTTGTAGGTGATGTTTTATTTGAAACTACATCGGTATCTAAGATGCCCATATATTTGAGGGCCGATTTGATAATAGCAATGGGGTTTGAACTATACACCTTTTGAAACATCCATACCTTGTGTCCTAAAGTCCATATTTGGTCTGTATAATCTGAGCGAGACTCCTCAATATTCAGGGAGGAGTATACAATTTTTTGCCATTCTTGGGGTAAGATATTAGCACCTGGGGCAACTACCCCTCCAGAACTAGGTCTATTTAAAAATTCCACCTCATTTCCATCGTAGAATCTGAACCGGCGTCTGCCCCTAACTGCCTTTTGGTAGTTGAAGAATCGTTTAAGGTCACCTAAAAATTCCATAGCCACAATTTGTTCATTTCTAGATAATTTCTTCAATACACTGGTACGAATATCCTTTCTTTTAACCCTTTTACCTAGCTGCCTGATGAGGTTGGGATTATTACAGAGAATGAAAGGGAACTCACATATTTCACTTAAGTTCTCATAATAATCGGGTAAATCCCTATTGCTGTGATACCATAAGGGGCAATCCATGAGGAAGATTTCTCCATTATAATTGAGCTCCTCCTTTAGAGATACCACCTGGGAAATATAATGCTTGGTTTCATCTCCGGTATTCCCAGTGATGCCTATAATGAGAGGAACCTTGCTATTGGTAGCTTCCATACCAGCCTTAATTAGGTACTCTCTTTCCTCAGTTTTTATGTAGAGGCCCTCACCCATACTACTTTCCCCTAAAATTATGCCATCCACATAGGGTGCTACATGCACGATAAGCCTTTTAAGACTTAATTCATCAACCTTTCCTTCTGGAGTTAATGGAGTAACTAATGGACAAAGAAGACCTTTAGGAGCATAATGTTCCATAAATTCCTCTATACATGAGACCTAAAATCTTCTCTTCCCAGTAAATAATTGAGATGAAGAATGCCTTTAACCCTTTTTGACTTATCTACAATAGGTAGCACGGTGATCCCATGCCTCTCCATAAATTCTAATGCCCGAAAGGCGGAGTAATCTTCATCAATGGTCTTAAGGTTGACTTCCATTACGTCACAGACCCTGAGTTTATAGATGTTCTTATGTCTTTTGAGAGCCCTTCTGAGATCACCATCTGTGACCATACCTGCCAAGGCCCCATCCCTGGTAATCACCAATGTGGCCCCTAGATTCTTTTCATCCATGATTTTTATAGCTTGATTGAGTTTGGAGGCCTCACTCACAGTAGGTATGCTCTTGCCCTTTAACATAACCTCTTTTACTTTTACTTCAAGGGAGGCTTTCACCCCCAGCTCCCCACCTGGGTGATAACGAAGGAAATCCTGAGCCTTAAGTCGTCGCTTGTTAATTAGGGCTACGGCTAAGGCATCTCCCATAGCTAGTGCTGCCGTAGTGCTGGCGGTAGGAGCTAGACCCAAAGGACAGGCCTCTCTTTCTACCCCCACATCAATCACCATGTCGCTATTCTTGGCCAAGGTTGAGTTTAAATTACCTGTAAAGGCTATTAGTTTTGTTCCCATCTTTTTAAGACTGGAGATTAGGATATTTAACTCCCTTGTTTCTCCACTATTAGATATGGCTAAAACCATGTCTTGTGATGTAACCATACCTAAATCCCCATGCATAGCCTCAGCGGGATGAAGAAACAATGCCGGTGTTCCGGTACTACTTAGGGTTGCAGCCACCTTTCTGGCTACAATCCCTGATTTTCCAATGCCAGTGACAATCACCCTACCCCTTAAATTTAATATAAACTCCACTGCCCTTACAAAGTCCTCTCCTACCTTATCTAGAAGATTTAGTATGCCTTGGGCCTCAATCTCCAGTACTTCTTTAGCCTGTTGAATGATGGTTTTCATGTGAAAATAGCTCCTCTAATTTGGAGGCAGGAGGATTTCTTTTTTGCTA
>DTXE01000231.1 GCA_012962595.1 Syntrophaceae bacterium
GAGGAGACGCCGTCTATGCCCGAAAGCGTTCCGCCTCTCGGCGCGAGCCACTTCGTGGTCATCTGAACCGGCCACGATGCCAGCAGAAACGCCCGGCCGAGCAGGGCCGGATTCATCGGATTGTACCCCAATCCTCCGAAGACCTGCTTGCCGATGCCGATGGCGAAGCCGGAACCCACCACCGGAATCCACCACGACACGCCCGGAGGCAAATTGAAGGCCAAAAGCATTCCCGTCAAGATCGCGCTGCCATCCCCGACGGAAATCGGCACTTTTCTCAGCTTCTGAATGATCCATTCCGTCAGCACCGCGGCGGCGATGCTGAGCAGGGCCAGCCACGCGGCTCTCGGACCGAAGAAATAGATCGCCGCGATCCAAGCTGGACACAGCGCCCCAATCACCGAGTACATAATCTTCGGGATGGATACGCTGTCCCGAATGTGAGGAGAGATGGAGAGGGTAAGTTTTTTGTTTTCGTCCATAGGTTGAGCTCCTGTAATAAGATAAGAGTGGAACGTGAAACGTGAAACGTGAAACGTGAAACGGGAGAGAAGGGAATTTCTGAGGGCGGGGCTTATAATATGATCCATAGAAAAAGTATAGATACCTGCAAAACTATGAAGTCTGTTGCTGAATCCATTTCTTGGACTGGGAGATGACAAAGACAAATAATATCAATTTTTAGGTGCTTAATTTGGGATTTATATTTATTAGGAAAGTATTGTAACCTATAATGATATGTCATGGTAGCAAAGTAAAGGAAGGACAATGAATGGGCCTTATAATAGAAAAATGACGTCTATCAGTGGTCAGGATACGGCAGATCTTCAGACGTTCCGCCATGGCTATTACAGAAGCATCGACAAAGCCCATATTGGCATCAGAATAATCTCGGATGAGTTTAATAGAACGCTTAAGGTCTACAATGGTTATATTTTCATACTTAAACTCACCGGCAGCAATAGAAGTAAGGAGTTTTTGCTCTGCTTTTACCCCAAGATAGGTATTCAGGAGGTAGGCAGCTTCAGGTATCACCGTTACAGGGACAATCAAGAGATCTCTGTTATCTGCTAAAAAGCCTGTTGCCCGTTTATGCCAAGCGTCATCCATGTCTGCTATAGCATAGAGAATACCAGTATCTACAATGATTGCCTTCACTTAATTTGGCCTTTCCAGAGCAGTTGTTCGCACCTTTCGGAAATATCCCTTCGGCCACTCCGGCCAATGCCTATGAGAGAAATAGCCTTTTTGGTTGTATACTTCTCGTGGATATACTTTTGTAAAGCCTGGCGGATGATCTCAGAGACGGTTTTACCTTCTTCTTGGGCAATACGTTTCAAGTCCAGAAAGATTTCCTCATCGGCGAATACGGTTGTTCTCTTCATCTTTACCTCCTAGTTACATATATATGCTATATGTAACATCCATCAATGTCAAGAGTAAAAAAAGGAAGTAGATTCTGTCAGGCTCAGGCCTCATCCAGCCGAGTTCTATCTTTACATCATGATATTTAGCTTGATATATTTTTTGGGGAGCTGGGATAGAGGAGGGATACGTTTTTTGAGAGCTACCATTATTCAGAATGCCAAACAGGAAGGGCCAGGGATTTTGGTTGATCTTCTGGCGGAAAATAATTGGACATGGGAGGTCATTCACGCTTACCGACAGGACGGTTTGGCCACAAATTTGCTAAATACAGATTTACTGATTATCCTAGGCGGTCCCATGAGTGTTTGTGATGAAGCTTGCCCTCCCTTCCTTAAAGCCCAAATCGACTTCATTCGCCAGGCCTTAGTGAAGAGGAGACCCATATTGGGTATCTGCCTGGGAGCCCAACTTATTGCCAGGGCTGCAGGGGCCAGGGTTTATCGTGCAAGTCAACCAGAGATTGGATGGTATAAGGTATGGTTTACAAAAGAAGGGAAGCAAGACCTTCTTTTTAAAGGATTTCCAGATATGTTTCCTGTCTTCCAATGGCATGAAGATACCTTTGACATCCCGGAAGGAGCCATCCATTTGGTTGCCTCTGAGCCTGTTTGTAATCAGGTCTTTCGAATGAAAGATCTAGTCTATGGCTTTCAGTTTCATCTGGAAGTTACTAGGGAGATGATACAAGAATGGTTAAGGGATTCGGATAATGAACTATCGGCTGCAGGTATATCTAAACACCACATCCTGATGGAAATGGACAGCTATCTTCCGCAAATCCAGTTATTGGCCAGCTCCTTCTTTAACCAATTTCTTGGACTCAGATGATGGGATCAAGGCAACGTGACCCTTTTACCGATCCTGGAATTGATTTCAATGATTTTGCCAAGTAGAGTGAATAATCATTTTGATTTTTTAAGGGCCAGATGCTATTTTTATATTCTATCATGATTGCCATAATTGATTATGAAGCAGGAAATTTAGCCAGTGTTGAGAGAGTGGTGAAGAAATTTGGTTTCGACTGCAAGATAACCCAGGATAGCAAAGAGGTTTTAAGAGCAGATAGAGTCATTTTTCCTGGCGTAGGGGCGGCAGGAAAGGCCATGGCCGAGTTAAAAAGACTGGGGTTGGATGATGCCCTAAAAGAGGCGTTTTATATAGGGAAACCCATCCTAGGTATTTGTTTAGGCACCCAGATAATATTAGAGGAGAGCGAAGAGGATAATACCAAGTGTCTGGGATTGATTAAAGGTGTGGTAAAACTATTTCCTAGCCCACTCATAGCTCAAGATAGTCAGCGTCTCAAAGTCCCTCATATGGGCTGGAACGGCGTAATCTTCATTAAAAAACATCCGATTATTGAAGGGGTTAATCCTAATAGTGAATTCTATTTTGTTCATTCCTATTACCCTGTACCAGCATCGGAGGAATACATTCTGGGGAAGACTGAGTACGGAATAGAGTTTGTTTCGGCCATAGCATATAAAAATTTGGTGGCCTTCCAGTTCCATCTGGAAAAGAGTGGGGAACCAGGACTCAAAATTTTTAGGAACTTCTGCCAGTGGAGTTATAGAAATGCTAAGTAAACGTATTGTTATCTGCTTAGATGTGAGAGATGGGAGAACTACCAAGGGCATCAAATTTAGAAATAACGTGGATGTCGGTGATCCAGTGGAGATGGCTAAGCTTTATTATGAGGAAGGGGCAGATGAGATTGTGTTTTATGATATTACTGCTTCCAGCGATAGGCGTGATATTATGATTAATGTGGTCAACCGTGTGGCCCAAGAGATATTTATACCCTTTTCCGTGGGAGGGGGTATAAGGACACTTGATGACATGAGACAGGTTCTTCTAGCAGGGGCGGAAAAGGTTAGTGTCAATACTGCAGCGGTAAAAAATCCCAAGATTATAGAAGAAGGTGCCAGGGCCTTTGGCAGTCAATGCATTGTGCTGGGTATGGATGTAAAACGGGTGAAGAAATCTCAGAATATTCCATCCGGTTATGAGATCGTGGTTAATGGTGGTCGCACGTATATGGGAATAGATGCCCTTTGGTGGGCCAGAGAGGCAGAGAGATTAGGTGCTGGTGAAATCTGTCTTAACTCTATTGATGCAGATGGTACAAGGCGTGGCTATGAAATGACTATAACCCCACTTATATCTGAAAATGTGAATATTCCGGTTATAGCCTCAGGAGGTGCAGGGAATATAGGCCATATTTACCAGGTGTTAACTGAGGGAAAGGCAGATGCTGCCCTTATTGCCTCCATGGTTCACTATGGTACTTACACCATCAAACAAATCAAAGAAGAACTTTATAGAAAGGGTGTCAAGGTGAGGCTAACCTGGTAGTGAATCTTAATTTACTGTATTTCACCTGAAAATAGCTCCTCCCCTAGAGAGTAAAGAGTAGATTTTGCCAGTTAGGAGATTAAAAAATTTCA
>DTXE01000232.1 GCA_012962595.1 Syntrophaceae bacterium
CGATTTTTCGGGGGAGTTTGGCAGTTTAAGTCTCGAGCCTCAGAGCTGTCCACAACGGAGGTTCTGAGCGAACAACATGAATCTACACCCTTAAAATTAAGATTCCAGATTTATTATTATTCTTCACCCTCTGATAATATTTTATAAAACTGTATAAAATACACCATCCCTGACCATAATGTAAGTATGAGAGCAATCCACAGAAGAAACATACCTACTTTGTGAAAGTCTACTCCTAGATAAGGATAATGCAACAGGAGCCCGGCAGTAGCTACAATTTGAAAGGAAGTCTTATATTTTCCCAGAGGACTGGCGTTGATGATGATACCCCTTGAAGAGCCAATTCCTCTCAAACCAGTGACAGCAATCTCTCGACCAACGATCAAAAAAACCATCCATGCTGGAACCCGATTTAGAGGAATAAGCATGATAAGTGCTGCTGAAATTAGCAATTTATCAGCCATGGGGTCAAGTAAACGGCCTATAACGGTAACAGTCCTTCTTCTGCGGGCGAAAAAGCCATCCAAAAAATCAGTAAGAGAAGCAGCTGAAAATATGAAGGCTGCAAAGAGACTAGATAGCTTATTGGGGAGTAACAGAAAGAAAATAATGAGTGGAACAGAAGCAATCCTAGCCAAGCTTAGGCTATTAGGAATATTAAATATCTCTTCTTTACGTCTTTTAAGCTTCACTATTAATCATAATTCAAAACTGTTCTATATTAGTTTTGTATTGCCGATAAAACTTAAGTACCCTGTCAACAAAACGCCGAGTCTCTTCAAAAGGAGGTATACCGTTATACCTATTTACCTGGTCTGGCCCAGCATTATAGGCGGCCAAAGCTAAAGGTATATTCCCATCGAATCTTGCTAATAATTGCTTCAGGTACCTAATTCCTCCCATAATGTTCTGTTGGGGATCCAAAGGGTTAAATATGCGCAGGTCCCTGGCAGTATAAGGCATTAACTGCATTAGCCCTAAAGCACCTTTGTAAGAAACGGCCTGGGGATCAAAATCTGATTCAGCCTTTATAATCGCCCTTACTAAGTGAGAGTCCAAGCGATATCTCTTTGAGACTCTATAAATAATAGGATCAAAATCTGAAAATTCTCTATCTACCCTAACCCTCCCTTTTATTATAAGCCTATAACGGCTATCTGTGGGGACGTTGGTAAAATGGTGCACACCATTTTTATCCACATACTCATAGATGTCAGCACGGGCATATCCC
>DTXE01000233.1 GCA_012962595.1 Syntrophaceae bacterium
AGACTGAGCAGGTTTATAAGGATCTGCTAAACAAGAATAAAGGTAGGAGACGATGGAGGAGCCATTGAAGTTTCATGTTCTCCATACCGAATCATCTGATGGCTGGGGAGGACAGGAAATACGGATCCTTCTTGAGTCTCAAGAACTAATAAGGCGAGGGCATAATGTAACCATAGTATGCCCTCCCCATAGCGGTCTAGCCCGAAGGGCCTCGAAAGCAGACATCCCCACAGTCTTGATAAAATTCCGCCACATATTTGATGCTTTTGGTATATGGAAGATAATAAGATTAATCAAAGAGAGGGATATCCACATAGTTCATACCCATAGTTCAATAGACAGTTGGGTGGCCTCTATAGCTTCCAAGATATCTGGGGTTCCCATCTTGGTCAGAACTCGCCACCTCTCTGTGCCTATAGCTACCCACCTGTTTAATTTTGTTTACAAGATGCCTGATGCCATTATTACTACTGGAGAATCTATTCGCAGACGTATGATAGAGGTCAATAAACTTGAGGGCCAAAAGATCATTTCCATTCCTACCGGCGTTCAATTGGACAGATTCAATCCTGGTGTTACTGCCCCATACCTTAGGGAGGAACTTCGTATAGGCAATGATACCCCTGTCATTACCATGGTGGCAGTTCTACGTAGTTGGAAGCGACATGAGATATTTTTAGAGGCCGCGAAGTGGGTCTTGGGTGAATTTCCCCAGGCAAAATTCCTGATAGTTGGTAATGGACCAGGTTGGGAGAGAATCCAGGGAAAAATTGCGGAGTTTAAGTTGGGAAAAAAGGTCATAATGACAGGCCACCGTGAGGATATACCACAAATCCTTTCTATTACAGATGTGGCCATTTTGACGTCGGAACGATATGAAGGTGTGCCACAGGCAGTACTTCAGTATCTGGCTATGGAAAGGCCAGTAATAGCCACAGACGTGGGTAGCATATCGGAGGTAATTAAGGATGGAGAAACAGGCATACTGGTGCCTCCTAACAATGCCAAGGATGTGGCCCAAGGCATTTTAAAACTACTTAATGACAGAGAATTAGGCCAAAGGCTGGGTAAGAACGGGAGGAAACTGGTTGAGGAAAGGTTTAACAACCAGGCCATGATGGAAGCTACCTTAAACCTATATTATCATCTATATAAGGCAAAGATAACTTAAAGGTCATAACCTATGGAATCACTGTCAGTAACTATTATTACCTACAATGAGGGAAAAGATATTCGTGACTGTCTGGAAAGCGTCAAATGGGCAGATGAGATAATTATAGTCGATTCTTTTAGCACGGATAAGACCGTGGATATCTGCGAAGAATATACGGACAAGATATATAAGGAGGAATGGAAAGGATACGCAAGCCAAAAAAATAGTGCCATTGATAAGGCAAAGAGTGACTGGATATTAAGCATTGATGCAGATGAGAAGGTACCCAACCCCTTAAAGGAGGAAATCTTCAGCGTCCTTTCTAGTCCCAATAAAAAGGAGGGGTATTTTATAGCCCGAAAAAATTTCTTTTGTGGCCGGTGGATCAAACATGGTGGTTGGTATCCAGACTATACCATGAGGCTATTTAGAAAGGGAAAGGGACGTTTTCCTGTAAGAGAAGTCCACGAATCGGCAGTGGTAACAGGGGCCACTGGCTATTTAACAAATCCTCTTGAGCATTATACCTATCAGTCTGTATCAGATTTTCTCCAAAGGATGAATCAGTACTCCAGTCTATCTGCTCAGGAATATTTTCATAAGGGGAAAAGGGCGAAATTGATCCAAATTATTTTTGGACCCATTTTTACCTTTATAAGGATGTATATAATCCAAAGAGGTTTTTTGGATGGTTACTTAGGCCTTTTGCTTTCGGTTCTTTATTCCTATTATACCTTTACCAAGTATGCCAAACTAAAGGAACTTGTGGATAGTCACAGCCCAGGCTAAAAGATTCCTTCCGAGGCTTCAAAGGCCCAATTTATAAAATCCTTGACTTATCCCGGTGATTTAAATTAATATTAAAATGAATAAATTTAATACGAGGATTGAATCATGGCTGTTACCATCACTACCAGAGTTGAGGAAGAATTAATTAAACTAATTGATGAAATAGCTAGACGGGAGGGAATGGATAGGTCTACCGTGCTGAGAAGATTCTTAATTAAGGCAGTCAAAGAGTGGATGGTAGAAAAGGCCCTCCAGGACTATCAACAAGGCAAAATAACCCTGTGGCAAGC
>DTXE01000234.1 GCA_012962595.1 Syntrophaceae bacterium
GCCTCTTTCAGCCAATTTGTGTTAGAGGATTATGCAGATAGATTGGATGAGAAAGGTAGAGGTTATTTGCTAACCATCAGGAAGGGTGCGGAACGGATGAAGAGACTGATTGATGACCTGCTTGTCCTTTCAAAGGTTACCCGGATAGAGGTTCCCTTTCAACTCAACAGGGCATCCGAGATAATTGAAGAGGCGGTTAAGCCGCTTAAACATAGCATTGATGAAAAAGATATTGAATTAACTATTCCTCAAGACCTTCCCACCATCTATTGCGACAAGGTTAGGATGATCCAGGTCTTTGAAAACCTCCTTAGCAATGCCATCAAATTCATGGATAAAGAGAACCCCAAGATTGAAATTGGGTATCAAGACAAGGTAGATCATGATCAGTTTTACATCAGGGATAACGGAATGGGTATTGAAAAACAATACCATGATAAGATATTTGGGATGTTTGAGCGTCTTCATCGAAGGGAGGACTATGATGGAACCGGTGCGGGGCTCCACATCGTCAAGAAGATAATCGAAATGCATCGGGGCAAAATATGGGTGGAATCCGAGAAAGGAATAGGTAGTACCTTTTATTTCACCTTACCAAAAAGGGAGGAAGAAAAATGATAGTCAAGGGGATAGCCATATTGTTAGTAGAAGATAATCCTGACGATGTGGAGATAACCAAAAGGGCCCTTGAAGAGGGTAAGGTTAGGAACACATTGTATGTGGTAAGGGATGGACAGGAGGCATTAGACTTTCTTTACCATCAAGGAGAATATGTAGATGAAAGTAAGGCCCCCAGACCAGGATTGATTCTGTTGGATATCAGATTGCCCAAGATAGATGGTATAGAGGTATTAGGGAGGCTGAAATCCGATCCTAATTTCAGAAAAATTCCTATAATTATGCTTACTGTTTCAGACAATGATGAAGACATCAACAAGTGCTATGATTTAGGGGCCAATAGCTATATCGTTAAGCCTGTGGAGTTCGATAAATTTGTCCAGGCAACAAAGTCTCTCTATCTTTACTGGACAATTACTAATACATTGCCACCAGAATAGAGAGGACTTAAGATGGAGGGAGAGAAAGTCAAAATCTTAGTTATTGAAGATAATCCAGAGGATATTGCCCTGATGCAAAGGGAATTAAGTAGACATCATTTTGACATCGATTTTGCTATTTCTGGAGAAGAAGGTCTAAGGAGCTTAAAGGAAAAAGGGTATGATGTGGTGGTTGCCGATTACGCCATGCCTGAGATGACCGGCCTTGACGTTTTAGATAGAATGAAAAAAGAGAATTACGATATCCCATTAGTTATTATGACTGGTTCTGGTAGTGAGAGAATCGCCGTAGAGGCTATGAAAAAAGGGGCCTATGACTATCTTGTCAAGTCGTTCGATTCAGGCTGGTTAGAGATTTTCCCCTCAATAATTCAAAATAGTATCGAAAGATATAAGATGATAAAAGAGAAAGAAAGGGCAGAAGAAGAACTTAGAAGGACACTTTACCAGTTAGAAAAGGCCCAAGATCAGCTAAAGGAGCTGGCTATTACTGATGACCTAACCAAACTCTACAATCGGAGGCAATTTTTTAATCAGTTAAAACAAGAGATTAGGAGGGCTAAGCGCCTTGATGATCCCCTTTCTCTCATAATATTGGATATTGACGACTTTAAACCCTACAATGACAGGTATGGACATTTAGAGGGGGATGCGGTTTTAAAAAAATTGGCAGAGGTTATCAAAGATAATATCCGCCAGATTGATTCTGCCTACCGGTATGGAGGAGAGGAATTTGCTGTTATTTTACCCGTAACTAAGATACAAGATGGGGTTATAGTAGCAGAAAGGATTCGAAAGGCATTTGAGGAAATAGAATTTACCCCTAAGGTCTCAGAAGATAGAGTAGATCAGGTTCATAAGGCCGTTAGTATCGGGATAGCTGAGCTTAGGCCTGATTATGAATTGAGAGACTTGGTCAGACATGCTGATGACGCCATGTATGAGGCCAAGAGGAGGGGTAAAAATCGGGTCTTTGTAAATGGTTCCCAGCATGGGTAGGTAAGAGATGGGATATGAAAACCTTGACACTTGTGGCCTTCTGTGGTATTTAGAAAATGAAATATAGAGGGAATGCCCCGATAGAGCACCCTTTGTCGGGGCTTTTTTATGGAAGCTAAGGTATGCTTAGTCAAGTGCTGAAAAAAACCAATGGGATTCTCACCAAGATTTTTGGGAGCAAGAATGAAAGGGAGTTAAATCGACTCATCCCCATAATCCATAAGATAAATTCCCTTGAGCCCCAAATGAGGGCACTTTCCGACGCAAAACTTACATCTAAGACTAATGAATTCAAACAAAGGATTGAAAATGGAGAACCGTTAGATGACATTCTGCCGGAGGCATATGCGGTAGTGAGAGAGGTAGCTACCCGAGTTCTCGGGGAACGCCACTTCGATGTTCAACTGGTTGGAGGTATTGTCCTCCATCAGGGCAAGATAGCAGAGATGAAAACAGGTGAGGGTAAGACCCTGGTAGCCACCCTTCCAGTCTATCTGAATGCCCTCCTAGGTAAAGGAGTTCATGTGGTTACCGTTAACGACTACTTGGCTAAAAGGGATGCCCAATGGATGGGTGGTATTTATAAATTCCTTGGCATGTCTTGCGGGGTGATTCTTCATGGACTCACCGATGATGAGAGAAAGAAGGCCTATAATGCTGATATCACTTATGGAACCAACAATGAATTTGGTTTCGACTACTTAAGGGATAACATGAAGTTCTCGGCAGATGACTTTGTACAAAGAGAGCTTTATTATGCCATTGTGGATGAGGTAGATAGTATTTTAATTGATGAGGCCAGAACTCCACTTATCATCTCCGGGCCCGCAGAGGAATCCACAGAGCTTTATTATCGATTAAACAGGATTGTTCCTCAACTAGAAAGAGAAAAACACTATACTGTAGACGAGAAGTCGCGAACCGCTGTATTAACAGAGGAGGGTGTGGCCAGGTGTGAAAGACTGCTGAAAATTGATAATCTCTATGAGCCCAAATACATCGAAATACTACATCACCTAAATCAAGCACTACGTGCCCATACCCTTTTTAAAAGGGATGATGACTATATAGTAAAAGGTGGGAAGGTAATTATTGTAGATGAGTTTACCGGAAGACTTATGCCTGGAAGACGTTACAGCGAAGGACTGCATCAGGCATTGGAGGCCAAAGAAGGGGTTAGGATAGAAAATGAAAACCAAACGCTTGCTTCCATAACCTTTCAGAACTATTTCCGAATGTATGATAAATTGGCTGGAATGACGGGAACTGCTGATACTGAAGCCACAGAGTTTCATAAAATTTATAACCTAGATGTGGTAGTTATACCTACACATAAAGAAATGATACGAATTGACTATGAGGATGTTATTTATAAGACGGAAAGGGAAAAGTTCCGTGCAGTAGTGGAAGAAATCGAGGAGCTTCATAGAAAGGGCCAGCCGGTACTTGTGGGGACTACATCCATTGAAAAATCGGAAAGATTAAGCAAGCTCCTTAAACAGAAGGGTATCAAACATTCTGTTTTGAATGCCAAACACCACCAAAAGGAGGCAGAGATTATAGCCAAGGCAGGCCAAAAGGGAATGGTAACCATATCCACCAACATGGCAGGCCGAGGAACTGACATTGTCCTGGGAGATGGTGTGACTGAACTGGGAGGGCTTCATGTTATAGGCACTGAGAGACATGAGGCCCGTAGAATCGATAATCAGCTACGAGGGCGTTCAGGAAGGCAGGGTGATCCTGGGTCATCCAGATTCTATCTCTCACTGGAAGATGATCTACTTAGGATATTTGGCTCCGATAAAATCTCCTCCCTTATGGGCAAGCTGGGAATGGAAGAAGGTCAACCTATCGAACACAACCTCATCACTAGGGCCATAGAGAATGCCCAAAGGAGGGTTGAAGGCCATAACTTTGAAATCAGGAAGCAATTATTGGAATATGATGATGTTATGAATTTACAGCGGGAGGTAATTTATAAACAGAGAAAGGAGATACTTAAAGGCGGAGATTTGAAGGAAACCATTGAGGACATGGTGGAAGATATAGTTGATAATATTATAAATACATATATAGATGAGAAGGTTATGCCCGAAGAGTGGGATATAAAGGGTCTTGAAGACAAGGTCTACAGTCAATTCTGCTTCCGTTTGAAATTAGACGGTAAAAGGTCCCAGGACCTTTCCAAGGATAGCCTTAAAGAGCTGATAGTATCTAAAGCCCAAGAACTCTACCGTATGAAGGAAGAGGCATTTGGCGAGCCTGTAATGAGATATCTGGAAAGGATGATCATGCTTGAGCGTGTGGACAGCATGTGGAAAGATCATTTAATGAATATGGATCACCTTAAGGAAGGCATAGGTCTGAGGGGATATGGCCAAAAAGATCCTCTTCAGGAGTATAAGCGGGAAGGCTATGATATGTTTTTGGCCATGACAGAAAGGATAAAAGAAGAAACTGTGGCCAATCTATTCAGGGTGCAGCTAGCAAAGGATGCAGACCTTAGTCCCTTTGTACCTTCTAAGAAAGAACATTACACACTTAATTATGGAGAAGAACCTGTTAAGACTGTAAGGAGAAAGGAAGGGAAGGTTGGAAGAAACGAGCCGTGTCCCTGCGGGAGTGGGAAGAAATACAAGAAGTGCTGTGGCCGTAAATAAAGGAAGTTTTATTATCCCTGGGTTTTTAGCATCAGCCACATGGGCGGGAATAAAGAAAAAAGGCCTAAAGGATCTGACCCTTATCTTTTCAGAAAGGCCAGCTACCGCCGCCGGTGTTTTTACAAAAAATCGGATTAAGGCTGCTCCCGTGATTTTAGATAAGAGGAGGATAAAAAGGGGGCTTTGTCAGGCTATTCTGATAAACTCAGGTATTGCCAATTCATGTACAGGGAAAAAGGGGTTAGAGGATGCTATTTTATCTGCAAGGATGGTGGCCAATGGTCTTAAGATACCTGAGAAATTAGTACTGGTTTCATCTACAGGTATAATTGGTCAATCCCTTAAAATACATCTCATCAAGAAGGCCATACCAACCCTTATCAAAGACCTTTCAAGAGATGGTTTCTTAGCCGCAGCCCAGGCTATTACTACTACCGATACCTTCCCCAAGATAAGCCAAAGGTTTGGAGAGATTGAGGGTAAAAAATTTAGTGTACTAGGTATTGCCAAAGGGGCTGGTATGATTATGCCTCATCTGGCCACCATGCTTGCCTTCATACTCACCGATGCAGTTATTGAACCATATGCCCTAAAGAATGCTCTACAAAGGGCTGTGGACCAGTCATTTCATAAGATTACCGTGGATGGAGACACCAGCACCAATGACATGGTCCTAGCCTTAGCCAACGGTCTGGCTGGAAACAAAATTATAGACAAAAACAGTTTTAGAAATCTGGATAGATTTGAAGATACCTTTACTTGGGTCTTAGCAGACCTAGCAAAAATGATAGTTAAGGACGGGGAAGGGGCCACAAAATTTGTCACTGTGAGGGTATGTGGGGCAAGGTCAAAGAGAGAGGCAAAAGGTGTGGGTTTTACTATCGCCAACTCTACCCTAACCAAAACGGCATGGTTCGGGGAAGACCCTAATTGGGGAAGGATCATGGCAGCCATAGGTCGATCAGGAATTCCCATTGATCCATATAAAATCGATATCTCTTTTGATAAAGTAAAAGTGACTAAAGGAGGGATTAGTACAGGCACAAAGTACGAAAAATTTGCCAAGAGGGTTCTTAAAAAGGACTCATTTACCATTACTATAAACTTAAATAGGGGTAGCTCCGAAGAGACCCTCTTCACCTGCGATCTAACGCCGGATTATGTTAAGCTTAATGCGGCATATAGAACATAGAGACTGGAACAGGATACACGATGCACCATACAAGATACAGGATAAAATCGTGTATCGTGTATCATGAATCGTGAATACTAGAGGGAGGGTGATATGTCATATGTTACTATGAAACAACTCTTAGAAGCAGGGGTTCATTTCGGACACCAAACTAAGCGATGGAATCCTAAGATGAAGCCCTACATCTTTGGAGCAAGAAATGGGATTTATATTATCGATCTTCAACAAACTGTGGAGCTTTTTAATAATGCCTATGAAGCCGTGGTAGAGAAAGTGGCAGAGGGCAACATGGTCTTGTTTGTAGGAACGAAAAAACAGGCTCAAGATGCTATTGCGGAAGAGGCTCAGAGATGCGGTATGTTCTATGTGAATCAAAGGTGGCTTGGTGGAATGCTTACTAACTTTCAAACTATAAAAAAGAGTCTCGATCGTCTTAATCAACTTACAGCCATGAAGGCTGATGCGAGCATAAATAAATTCCCAAAGAAGGAGATATTGAAGTTAGAACGTGAAATAGTCAAGTTGGAAAAAAACCTGGGAGGAATCCGGGGTATGACAGAACTTCCTGGCATGCTATATATTGTGGATCCTAAAAATGAGAACATTGCTGTAAAGGAGGCAAAAAAATTGGGCATCCCGGTTGCAGCCGTGGTAGATACCAATTGTGATCCTGATGGTATAGATTATATTATTCCAGGAAATGATGATGCAGGTATGGATTTTGATGAGTTTATGGTTGGTTCTGCTATTATCTCTGCTACTTTTGAAAACTCGCCTTCTCTTTTGGCATGGTCTGCATCAGTTTTGAGTGCGTCTATGCTTACTTTGACGGCTGCTATGTCGTTAAAGACCTGCTTTTCAATTCAAATCAACACTAAAAGTGGGCAGTCAAGGAGCAGAAGTCCAGGAGCTTCAGAAATGCTTAGCAAAAGATCCTGAGATCTACCCGGAAGGAAAAATAACAGGTTATTTTGGGCCAAAAACAAAACAAGCTGTAATAAGGTTCCAAGAAAAATATGCCTCCGATATTTTGAAGCCGCTTGGTCTCAGCTCAGGCACTGGAAAGGTCGGCGAATCTACTAGAAAAAAACTTAACGAAATTTGCTTTCCTCCTCTGGAAGAA